>JAIRXD010000029.1 GCA_031268545.1 Puniceicoccales bacterium
AAGCCGGATAGGTGGAAACATGGTAGTGGTAGTAGCAAAACGTCATTGATTGTAAATAATTTAATTTTACATAAAATGCCTAACATTGGGCTTTTTAGTGGGTATTTTGCTATAGCTGCCGGGCTGAATCCAGGGAGAGACTGTTTACTCAGAGATGCTTGCGAGGTAAGGCGGCATGTTCATGGGGGTCTCAATGATAGCAAGTATTGCACTAAGGATACTATGTTGTATGACTATAAGTGTCGTGATATCGCAAAAGGTATCTGTTGGCCCATAGTTATTTGTGGTTATAATGATATCAATCTGGAGAAGCACAGTGGTAATGAATTTTCGGAGATATTTTTGCCAAATGGTAGTAGCTATTATTGTGCATTGAGGAACGTGAATGGTAAAATTAGTATTGATCGTATTAATGGTTGCAATAAGCTCGAAATAAAAAATAAAAAATGCACCGCAGGGACTAATATTAAAGGGAATGATGACATAAAGGTTACCAGTCGGATTTTGGGGGTTATAAATAATAAGAGTAGTGCGATATTTTTATATAAAAATAAAAATGATAGTTGGTCTGTTGGATTGTGGGATAATGTGAGTGCACCAGCTACACCTTCGGCGCCCGCCAGTAGAAATACTGATCAAATAAATGCCGTCAGCAATAATAGTAGGAAGGGTAATGATTTTGTAAAAAAAATAAAATCGAATTCTAAAAAAAGGATACAGCATCGTAGATGGCGAAATAATAAGAGAAATATTTATAATAAAAGACGAATTGGTTATTGGCGGAGAGGGAGATACCGTAGGAGTCAGCGGAAAAATGATAGAGCATTAAGGGCTAAGCGTATTAATAGAAAATTGAGGGCTAGGCGTATTAAAAAGCAAGACGTGCCTAGTTGAACCTGATCTCTTTGATATTATTTAATAATTTTTTTGCTTAATATTTTTTGAAAATATTTATAATGACGTGGAGCGATTGATAAAAGTGATGTATTGTAGATGGTGTTTGATGGTGGGCATGTATCTGTTGGTGTTGGACTTAGGTTCAGTGACGGCGGGTTGACGACCAATGTGAACCACTTCACTCTAGCGTTGGGTGGTTCCGTTGTAGTATTTTCCAGCGATGATGCATGTAAATGTTCGTTGATAACCAATAACATACATCAAGTTAAGATCTATGATAATTTTTTCGGTAGAGCTTTTGCCTATGCAAATAGTCGGGTATTAGGTGTGGCCGAGGAATATATAGCAGATATGGCGGGTATTGTTACTTGCCATTGTCTGTATAGATTTCATTGCCATTTTGTCCATGGGATATTTAAAAAATATGGTATACCTTATAATGTTGTGCTTCATGGAGCTTTGGATGAAATCGTTAGAGCCCAGAGAAAATTTCGCAAAAGCTTGTGGCTGAATATATTCGGGAAACGGTTTTTGGCAGATGCAAAGCATGTCATCTGCGCGACTTTGGGTGAAAAAAATAATGCCAGTAAATTTTTCCCAGGTGCTAATTATGTGAATTTATATTGGCCGACGGAGTTTTATAAAGAAAAGTGGGCAGAGTTGGCTGAGAAAAAAGCTGAAATCAAAGCCAGGTATGGAATTAAGGAAGGCTATGGGGTGCTGCTGTATCTTGGACGGCTGAATAGTGTCAAAAATCCACTTGATGTTATAGAGTCTCTGAAAGGATTTCATTCCAAGGTCGTTTTATTACTCATTGGGCCAGAAGATGATATATCTTTTAATCAATGTTACGATGTGGCAAAAAAATGTGATGTTGAAATCAAATGTACCGGGTTTGCTGATTTGGAAATGAAGGAGGAAATATTTGCGATCACTGATTACTATATCTCGCTATCCAGGCATGAAAATTTTAATTATGCCCTGGTCGAAGCGCTGGCGAGGGGCATTCCTGGGATAATATCTCGGGGAAATGATCTTCGTCATGATATTGTCGATGGGGCATTTTGCACCGTTGTTGATTCTCCGGAAGATGTTGGTTTTGCTTTACAAGAGCTTGAAGGCGTTAGTGGTTATGAGTCAATGGTGCGATCGAAATCTGCCAGCGAATGGGTAGGGAAGAATATGCAATTCAGCGACTTTAGAGATAAATTGTTAATTTTATATCAATAATTATCACATATTTTCTTGCTAGAATGAAAATATCGTTATATAGTCTAGGACTGTATTGATGGAAGATGTTCGTGTTAGGTTTGCTCCAAGTCCGACGGGATTTTTACATATAGGCGGTGCTAGAACTGCGCTTTTCAACTGGTTGTATGCCAGGCATAGTGGTGGCACTTTTGTGCTGAGAATAGAGGATACCGATGCAGGTAGAGATACTCAAGAGGCTGTGGATGTTATATTTAGCGGTTTGCGATGGCTAGGATTGGACTGGGATGAAGGGCCCTTTGCCAGGGAAAAATTTGGACCCTATTTTCAAAGCAAGCGAGGTGAAATATACAAAAAATATCTCGCTAAACTTAGATCTAGCGGTCTGGTATATGACAAAGATGGGGCGATTTATTTCAAAATATCCGGCAAGCCCCAGGTTATAAATGATCTGATTCGCGGGACTGTGACTCGCAAGGAAGAGAAGGATTTTGTTATTTTTCGATCCGATGGATCACCGGTCTTTCATTTCGTTAACGTCGTAGATGACATAGACATGCAGATCACCCATGTGATTCGCGGTGAGGACCACCTATCAAATACCAGTAAGCATGTCGAGCTTTTTAAGGCTTTTGATGCAAAAATTCCGCATTTTGCCCATATCTCGTTGATTTTAAAGGAGCACGGCCAGGGGAAGATGAGTAAGCGCGATACCGGTGCCTTGGTTGAGGACTATGAAAAGCGAAAATTTTTGCCGGCAGCTCTCAGAAATTATCTCTGTCTGTTGGGTTGGGCTCCGGGAAATGATACGGAAGTCCTTCCAATAGAAGAGATTATTAAAATGTTTGAATTGAAAGATGTTAACAAAACCAATGCCAGATTTGATGAAAAAAAGTTGGCGCATATAAATTCCGAATATCTGAGATCTATGCCGATGGATGAGTTCTGTGATCTTGGTTTCAGGATATTGCTCGACCAGGGCATTATTACTCAAGCCACTGATAGAGAATATGTTTTTGATATTTTATCGATTTGCCAAGAGAAGGTGCGTTCATTCGAAGAGCTGACAAATTTCGTGAGCTATTTCTTTTCGGAGGACTATGAATTTGATGATGTTGCCAAGGAAAAATTAGCTAAATTCGACCCGGTGAAGAGGATAAATGAGGTAATCAATGGCATTATGGATATGACAGAATATTATCAGGAAAAACTAGAGGAGCTTATAGTTTCATTGGCAAATTTTCACCACGTTAAAACCGGGTATTATATCCATACGGTTAGGTTTGCTATTTCCGGAAGGTCCGTTGGCCCAAGCTTTTACAGATTGCTGTCCGTGCTTGGCAAAAAGAATGTTTTATCCAGATTGAAAAAAGCTCTGAATGTTTTTCGGTGATTTTTATGGAGCTTTCTAGAAAAATTAGCAACTTGATTGCCGATTTTCGCGGGTTGCCTTCGGATGAATCCTGTGCGCTTTTTCATAGAGAAGTTTTGATGCACGATGCGCTTAAGCATTTGTGTGCTAAGTACTTAAAGGGTATTCCAAAATCTATGAACAGCAATTTAGTGGACAATTGGAGGCTCATTGTGGGAAGTAAATATTCTAAATACTGTTCTCCGGCCAGAGTTTTGCCCAATGGTACGCTGGTGATAAAAGTTGATAACAGCGTGATTCGCACGGAGTTATGTTTCGAGATATCGGCAATTCTCTCCCGAATGAATGAGATTGGTTGCTGTGACCGCATTCGTTCTGTGAAATTCATACTTTAATTTATTAATAATCGAAGAATTAGTTGACTTTTTGTGCAAAAATCTTCCTGTCCGGTTAATGATCCTAACCAATGCCGTCATTCTGTCGGTCGTGCTTGTCCTTGTTCTGAGTATTGTGCGAGTGAATGTTGTTATTGCGTTGACTGCCAGTGCATTAATAGGCGGAATGGTGGATGGATTCAGTTTTGAAAAGACACTGGAGATTTTTTCCAATGGCCTCGGAGACGGTGCGAAAATTGCCCTTAGCTATGCTATGCTCGGAGCTTTTGCTGCGGCGGTTGCCCATTCGGGTATTCCGGTGATGCTAGCGGATAAAATAATCCTGTTGATAAAAAACGCGTCGGCGAAGGACAGCGAGTGCACAAAATTCAAAGTGATCATATTAGTTGCAATAGGACTGATGTCGATCCTGTCGAAAAATGTCATTCCTGTCCATATCGCCTTCATTCCCATATTGATACCGCCACTACTTGGGGTATTTTCAAGACTAAAAATCGATCGCCGACTGGTTGCTTGTGTCATAACTTTTGGACTGATTGTAGCCTATATGGTTGTGCCCTATGGAGTTGGGCATATTTTCCTGAATAATATTTTGCTTCATAATCTAAACCTGAACGGCCTGAATGTGTCGATGAAAGAGCTGATGCTCGGTATGATTTTTCCGACAGCTGGCATGATTATTGGATTAATTTCATCCTGCATGATGTATCGTAAGCCGCGGGAATACAATGACATAGGTGATGGTCAATGCGAACTCAATAGGAAAGAAGGGTCACTTAAAAATGTCCTGGTATCAATGGTGGCGGTTGTCGTTTCATTGATCGTCCAGCTGCAAACGAAAAGCACCATCGCCAGTGCTTTGGTTGGTTTTTTAGTATTTTCTCTGGGCGGCGTTGTACACTGGATGGATGCCGATAATGTTGTCACCCAAGGGTTTAAGATGATGGCCATGATGGCATTCATAATGATAGCAGCGGCTGGCTACAGTGCTGTCATCCGAGCAACCGGTGATATCGGTGAGCTAGTGAATTGGCTTGCCTCCGGCTCTTCCAATGGCAAAGCCATCGTTTCCTTCGGCATGTTGATGATAGGGCTGCTCATAACCATGGGCATTGGCTCTTCGTTTTCCACCGTTCCGATCATTACGAGTATCTATGTTCCGTTATGTATGAGGATGGGCTTCAGTACTTTAGCGACCATAACAATAGTTATAGCGGCGAGTATTACCGGAGATGCCGGGGCACCGGTGTCGGACACTATGCTTGGGGCCACTTCGGGACTCGGCGCCGATGGCCAACACAACCACATATGGGACACCACAATCCCAGCGTTCATCCACTTTAACCTTCCGGTCATAATTTTAGGCTGGCTCGGCTCTTTAATATTGTAATGGATCCTTGTCCTTTCAAGAAAAAATTTTTGTCCCAGCTCAAAAGAGATGACCTATACTTTATGTCGTTGGCTTACAACGAAGCCGTGGATGGGTGGAACGAGGACGAAATTCCGATTGGGGCGGTTATTGTTTTCGGCAATCAAGTGATCGCTTCGGCCCATAATAATGTATGTAAGCTTGTCGATCCCACTGCCCACGCTGAGATGTTAGCTATCACCCAGGCGGCCAAGGCAATAGGGGACTGGAGGCTCAATGAAACCAGACTTTATGTGACAAAGGAACCCTGTCCCATGTGTTCTGGTGCGGTGATAATGTCGAGGATTGGTGAGGTGATTTTTGGCCTAGATGATATGAAAATGGGTGGTCTTGGTGGGGCTTTCGATCTGCGTTCCGTCGATAAAATCAACCATCGGCCGCTGGTCCATGGCCAGGTCATGGATGCCGAGTGCCACGCGCTGATCAGAGATTTTCTTGAAAGAAAACGTTAATTGGCTATAAATTATTCATAAAAATTCTTGCAAGCGATGGCAAATTTTCATCATTTTCAATGCGTTGCCCGGGTGGCGGAATGGTAGACGCTGAGGACTTAAAATCCTTTGTCCGTGAGGACGTGCGGGTTCAAGTCCCGCCTCGGGCACCATCAATCTTTTCGGGATGTAGCTTAGTCTGGTAGAGCGCTACGTTCGGGACGTAGAGGTCGCTGGTTCGAACCCAGTCATCCCGACCAGAGTTTTTTAAGTTATTGGCATAGATAGAATTACAAATGGTTCGCCGAAATGAAAAATTTCCATGGTCTTTGAAAAATCATAGAAACCAATGGCCTAACCACAGATCGATCGAAAAATTTCATTCATCGTCGAAAGAGTACGGACTGCGGTAATTGGGTTTATTTCTATAAAATCTTGACCGTATTTTTAAATTTTATACAATATATCCGGAAATGGATGGCACCAATTCTTTAGAAAATTCTTTGGAGTCGCGAGTTTTGCCTGTGTTGGGCAACGCCTTCAGGGCCATAGCTGATGTGAAAGTCGATATGCCAAAGTCCTGTAAATTGACCACCCAAATAGATGGTCTATATTCTAGCCCAGAAGAGCTGATTAAAAAAACAGAGGAGGCTAGCAATGCTTTCACTGGCAACGCCATAGATATAATTTTCAGCCGAGAAGATGGAACCCGTGAAACTGTTGGAAGGTTAATTACCAGAATCATGCTCAGCCATGCAAAGGGGCGAGATTTCGTGGTTATAACAATAGATTCGGGTTTTGATAAAAATTTTCGCGATATGGAATCGCTGGTAACTGGCTTTGATGGAATCCTAAATGCCTATGTCAGTAGCTTTAGGGAAAAAAATGACACCAGTTACTCGGTATATTTTGAGCTCTGCAGTAAATTTTTTGTCTCAAAATTAGCCATCAGGCTCGGATTTTTCCCCGGCTGGCTTGACCATGCCATGGCCAGCGGAAAGTCCTACGAACATTTGAAAGCTCATTCTCTGTTTTTGATAGATAAGTTCTTGGCTGTCAAGAACTGTAATTCGATTCCCATTGATACACTGGTTTCCTGTTATGGCAAGATTGAAAGGCAAGACGTTTCCCCAGGAATTGTGCCCCAAAATTGGCAAAATGATTCCGTGACCATGGTGTTTTACTATCCGATATGGAATAGATATGCGGACAGTGAGCATATGTACAAGATGGAGGGAGACTTCTGGAACCAAAATGCACCGAACCATACAAAGGCTTTGGTTGATGAATTTTCTAAAAAATGTGCCAATCGATTTCAAACAAAGGATATCGTGCTAAAAATTTTCTCCCAAAACTAGACAAGGCTAGATAACCAGAAAGCATTTAAGCTAATTGGTTGGCGTTGAAGTAAATATATCACAGAAAGCCCTGTGGCATTTGATTAAAAAATGTCAAAGATTGCAAAAATGGATATTATACTTGATAATAGCCATCAGGTTGTATCTATACTAGGAAAACCTCTTATCATATATCGTTGATGTGTAGTATATTATCTTTTTGTATATTTTTATTGGTTTTGGCCATAGCCGTCATCTTGTTTCAATGCATGAATCGACGAAAGCTCATGCGATGCCTAGACAAAGAGAGAGAATCGAATATGATGAAAGGCGCATTTGTTGGCCTAATATCTCATGAATTTCGTACACCGATGGCCACCATAAAAGCGTCTTTGGATTTGGTGGCAAAGTTCCGCGACAGGCTGAGTACGAAAGAGGTTGATGACAGTTTAAAAAATGTATCTGACTGCATAATCCGTATGACCAAGATGATGGATAACATTCTGTTGCTTGGCAAGATGCAGAATAATCAGATAAAATTCTATGCAAAGCAGGTTGATGTGGTGGCCCTGTTCGATGAAATAATAAGAGATGTGGATAATAGCTCGGATAATCGGCGGGTTGTGATGATAAGCAACATAGGGGCGAAGTGCGATTTGATGCTTGATCCGACGCTAATATATCACATAACATCGAACCTGCTCAGCAACGCGTTAAAGTATTCCAGAGAAGGAAAAGAAGTCGAGCTACATATCAATTTAGATAAAAATTTGTTGATCCTAAAGGTTGTGGACTATGGAATTGGTATCCCAAAAAATGAGGTCAAGAATATGTTTAATTTATTCCATAGATGTTCGAATGTTGGTAATAAATCCGGCATGGGCATTGGGTTATTTGTGACCAGACAATGTGTTGCATTACACAGAGGGACAGTGACATTGCAAACATCAGAGAATGTGGGATCAGTATTTACGGTAAGCATTCCACTGGGGCACTGAAGTATGTGATTTAATGGAAATTATCAAAAAAGTTCTATTTATAGATGACGATAGGATATTTCTAGATACCCAGACTAAATTCTTGAAGCTAAGTGGGTTTGATGTGATGAAATCTCCGGATGGCCTAAAGGGCTTTACTAGCCTAGAGAGAGCATCTCCGAATATTATTGTCTGTGATATAATGATGGAAAATTTCAGTGGTCTTGATTTTTTGAATAAATTTACCCAAACTCATTTCTTTCATAAAATACCATTTTTATGCATAAGTGGCTATACCACCGAAGGTATGGCCGAGCAGTGTATGAATTATGGTGCCGATGGATATTTAAGGAAACCTGTTGATTGCGATATACTTATTTGTATAATTTTTGCACTTATTAGTTACTATTCGCCTGGATTGTGACTGGCATGGATTGTCATTGATTTTCTTATTCGGATGGTTTTTCTATTGACCATTGGCTGGAAAAACACTTGTTCACATGCTCAGGGAGAGATGACAGAGCGGCCGATTGTGCAGCACTGGAAATGCTGTGTATCAGTGATGGTACCGAGGGTTCGAATCCCTCTCTCTCCGCCAGTGTGGCAATGGCCATGCTGGAAAGTGTTATCCACGTGTCGATGAGCCGCCAGCGTACGCTATGCTAGAGTCTTTTTAGGCATCGGCGATTTATCCGCTGTTCGTTTATGGTCGTTAATTTTACACCAAAATGAGCGAAATAATTATCTAAAATAATTCCAGGATTCTTGTTAAAGCTGCGCCGGTGGCGATTGAAATCACAAAGGTACTGATCCATAGAGATAGGGCCATTCGCCATCCTCTTTCTTTGAAAATCACGAGAATTGCGTTTATGCAGGGCACGAACAGGCTTATGACAACGGTGGCCATGAGAATTTGAGCGTCAGTTTTGAGTAAATTTTGCGACATATTAAATACTTCTACCGAAGCCATATCTCTTCTTATAATTTCCATTACGAAAATGTCAGAAAATTCCTTTGGCAAATGCAACATATTTTCGACCACAGGAGTCAGAGCCAATTGTAGCCAATGTAGTGCACCATATTCATTTAGGACCGAGATGGCTGCGGCACTTAGGACAAATATCGGGATAGACTCAATTAGAAAACTCTTGGTTCTGTGAATTGTCTTCCGGCAGCAGTTCCTGAAAGATGGCAGTCGCAGCGGAGGAATATCCATCATAAAATGAGATATCTCTCCCTTCAGGCAGAGGTTTAAAATTTTTCCGCTGATGGTTGTGATCATTAGCATCACGGCAATATACATAAAGAAAATTTCCGCCTTATTGATGGATGCCAGAAGAGAGATTATTATGCCCTGCTGAGCTGCGCAGGGTATCGATATGCCGATGATGGCCGTTGCGATTATTTTTTCTTTGGCAGTACCAAGAATTCTTGTAGAAATCGTCCCCATCGCTCCGCAGCCGAATCCTAACAACGTGGGAATTATGGCGTCGCCGTTCAGCCCCAAAAAATTGAATAATCTTCCGGTCAGAGCGGCCATCCGCGGTATGTAGCCGGAGTCTTCCAGCAGCGACATTATGATATAGAAGCCCGCTATTAAAGGCAGCAATATGCCAAACACCATCTTCACCGCCATGGTGAGTATACCGAATTCTCCCGTCAACATTTTCGCCAATAAATTATTTCCAAATATGGAGGAAACATATGCAGATATCGTAGGCACATAGGATTCATCCAGAGCGGCGACGAGGCAATCCACCAAATGAGTGGAAATAATTGTTCCAAGTACCTTAAAAAGCACATATAAAACGCCTATTAGAATGGGCCAGCCGACTAACGGATTCAGTAGAAGATGGTCTATTTTTCGCATTCTACCTGGAACGGCGCTTTTTGTAGACAAACATCTGTCGAGAACATCCTGGATATCCGGAGGGTCGCACAGGCACAGATGGCATGATTTTTCTCTACTCTCCCAAATGGCCCGCCGAATTTCGTGTTTACCACTGCCTTTGGTCGCTATCGTCTTTATTACTTTAACTCCCAGCCTTTGAGATAATTGTTCATAATCAATTGAAATTCCATTTTTTTGGGCTTCGTCAACTTGGTTCACCACCAGCAGCAGATTACATTGTGTTTCCAGCAGTTGTTTGGTGAGAATCAGGTCTCGTTCAAGGGTCAGGGCATTGACTACATTCACCACCACGTCGGCTTCATCTATGCATTTTCTTGTTATTTCCTCCAGTTGAGTATTATTCGTAAGACTATGAATCCCTGGGGTATCTATCAGTGTTCCGAAGTGAGTTTTAGTCGTGGCTACGGCAACGCTGGTGCCGGGATAATTGCTCACCTCCTTGTACTTGCCTGATAGCATATAAAAAAGAGACGATTTTCCCACATTTGGATTACCAACCATAACAATTTTGCATTCACGGGTGAAAGGGCAGTAACGGCAATTAGACATAGATCATTCCTGCCAGTGATTTACTGATAGCTATGGTGCGGAAATTTAGGCCGATTACAACGGTTCCGGCTTTGGATATCAGGGTGATATCCTGGCTTACATGCAGCCCCATTGATCCGGAAATATTCGCTATTTTTCCGTTCTCGAATCCTAAAATTTTTGCAGATTCTCCCACGGATAAATCAAAAATGTTCCTCATAATTATGGCATCCATCAATTGTTAGTTTTAACTAACATAGTATAGTCACACTAACATTAATGCAATAATAAAAATACTAAAAAAATTATTGAGATATAGTTTCATGCGAAAAACGTTTATTGCAACTGAATCATAATTATCATATAATGATAAATATGATAAATCTAAAAACTTCTGTGGTTAGACTGACTCCCAGCCAGGAGAACTACCTTAAAGCTATATATATGGAAGTTTCCCAGAACGGATATGCCAAAATGTCGGATGTTGCGAATTTGTTGTCCGTAAAAAAATCCTCTGTGAATGCCGCACTGAACGTGCTGGTGGATAAAAATCTCATCAATTATACACCATATTCTCAGATTACCTTGACACTTCTTGGATTCAAGAGCCCACAAGAAATAATAAAAAAAATCGAAATGATGTACAATTTTTTATGCGAAATTCTTAAACTATCCCGAGAAGAAGCGGTGGAGAATTCCTGCAAAATAGAACATGTGATGTCCGAGGAGCTTTTTCAAAAAATAAAAAAATTTTATGAATTTACAAAAAAAATCTATGATAATGACCCAAACTATAAAAAAAGATTGGACGAGCTGTTGTCCTTCACCTGTGCAAGTGATCCTAAGGGTTAATGTGATTTGGTAATTTATTGATATTGGGCGATAAAATGGTTAGCAAAAATGGAAAAGTGGTTTCGTTATTGGTTTCGCTTACTCAGTAAATGGCTTAGGTTGGAGATATCATTTTTTTGTTTGTCAAGTAAAAATTATAAAATGTAAATTTTCCCAGGGCTGATGGGTAAAGTGTAAATAATGATAAATATATTATTCTTTATTCTAGAAAAAACTTGCAAAATATCTAACAGAGGTAAGGTTCCTGTGATAATTGTCCCGTTCGTCTAGTCGGTCCAGGACACCGGATTTTCATTCCGGCAACATGGGTTCGAATCCCATACGGGATGCCAGTATTTTTTTTATAAAAATTTTAACAGGCTGTTGATTATGAAAAATATTGTGAACTGCAAATCTACTATTTTTATAATTGACAATTCACAGCAACCGGAAAAAGGAAACATATTTCCCTTCGATGAGTCGCAGGATATGTATAATAAAATAAAGTAAGTGCGTGTAATGGTCTTTCTCTCTATTTAACCGTAAAATATTTAGAAGCCTTATATAACATAGGTGAATTAATTCGCAGTGCTGGATTGCGATATTCGATGCTTTGATCATAAAAAAACATGGAAAGGTTGAATTTTTCAAGGTCGATGCTTTAAAATTTTAAAATAAAATAATCAGCAGAGAATATTTTTATTGATGACTTCAGTTAGCTTTATATCATAGACTATCTATGATAGTATTTAGATTATTTATTTATTTTTGTTTAGCATTTAGTCTATTCGTCGGCCAAGAAGCCCAGGCTAATTTCGCTTTCGCATTGGTCGGAAAACGTAATAATGAATCAGAGGAAAGAAATAGACCAGCAGAGGTAGCTGGATTAGTTGTGCTACATAGCAACGGAGATTATAAATATGAATTGCCATTGATCGATTTTTTGGATTCCGAAAATTACCTTAATTATCTTAGGGCCTTAGGCCTTGAAGATGATCAAGACAATAGAGATGAATATGATCGTAGGTGTGTGGAAGAGCAAATTGGATGCCAGGTAAATGGCCCATTTTGGAATGATCTGCTGGATTCACGTTTTATTGTTTTTTCGATAGACAGTTCACAGCAACCGGAAAAAGGGATAATATTGTCCGTCGAAGAGGCACTGGATATGTGTAATAAAGGTAAAATAAATCAAGAATATATTTCGAATATAATTATGTTCGTAGAGCCTTAGGAGTGGCCTGTCATTGGTTAATAATCTACTGGGGCGATAATTAAAGCTCTGGCCATAGGAAGATTATGGTTTATAGAGTCGATGTTTTAAAATTTTAAATAATCGGTAAAAATATTTTTGTTGATGATTTCAGCTGGTTTTATATTATAGATCGCCCATGGCAGTGTTTAGATTATTTATTTGTTGTTATATACTCCTATTGCTTGCCAGCCAAAGGACCCAGGCTAATTTCATTAATGCAGTGGTTATAGAATATGATAGATTGTTGCAAAAACTAGTGGGTATAGTTGTGTTGCAATCCAATGATAGTGAAGATTATAAATATAGATTGCCCTTGGTTGATTTATCGAACTCCAGGGATCACTTTGATTATTCTGAAAATGATCTGGATGCTAAAGCAGCCTATAGATGTATGTATGTGGGAGAGCAAATTGGATGCCAGGTGGAGGGCCCGCTTTTGTATAGCCCATTTGGTGAATTTATTATTTTTGCGATGGTCGATCCACGACAGTCTACACTGCAATCAGATAAACCGGATAGACAACAGCTAGAAAAAGGAATAGTATTGTCCCTCGATGGGGCGCGGAGTATATGCGATGAAGGAAAAATAGCACCGCAATCCGCAAGCGCCATCATTTCTGTGGTGGAATATTTTAGAGCTTTGCAGGCCAGATTAGGAAAATCATTACCCATGGATACCGAAGGGCGAGCGCTGCTTAAAGGACAAGTACTTGGAATTTGGCCATACTATTCCAGTAGTGGATTTACAATTGTTGATAGCTTTGGTAGTTAAAATTTTTATACTTTATCCAGTTCTTGGATGCTGGTTTGGCCATTTTTTACGGCGGTGATTGCCTGGGCTTTTAATGGCACAAGTCCCTGGGCCATAGATATTTTTTGCAGACTTTCCAGTGAGCCCATGTCCCTTATTGCCTGCTTAATTTTTCCATTGATATCTAGCCATTCGTATATTCCGAACCTGCCAGAATAACCGGTGTTATTGCATTTTTGGCAACCGTGACCGATATAATGCTTAGAATCAACAAGTTCTGGATACTTTATTGCGATGGATTTATCAATGGATGCCTTTTTACAGTTTTCGCATATTTTTCGCAGAAGTCTCTGGGCAAGAATGCCGCGGAGGGTATCGGAGATTAAAAACGGTTCAATGCCCATGTCGATGAGTCTTGTCACGGCTCCCGGTGCGTCATTTGTATGCAGTGTCCCGAGGACTAGATGTCCTGTAAGTGCCGCTTGTATAGCGATTTTTGCTGTGATTGAGTCCCTCAATTCCCCCAGTAAAATCTTATCCGGGTCGTGCCTTAGAAATGCCCTGAGAGCTCTTTCAAAGGATAGACCTAGTTCATCTCGTACGTTAACTTGCACAATGCCATCGACTTCGTATTCCACCGGATCTTCAATGGTAAGAATTTTCGTTTCCTCATTGTTTATCTCCCGAAGTGCACTATAGAGAGTGGTGGTTTTACCGCTACCCGTTGGTCCCGTTGTCAATAAAATTCCGGATCCTGTCTGTAAATTTTCACGAATTTTTGTTAATATATCTCCAGAAATTCCCATTTTATCCAGATCAAAATGCCAGGAATTTTTATCCAATATGCGCAGGACGACGCTTTCGCCGTATTGGGTTGGCAGAGTGGAGACGCGGAAATCCACCGTTCGCCCCAGATAGGTCTTCTCGATGTGGCCATCCTGAGGGAGTCTTTTTTCCGCAAGATCCAGATGGGCAAGGGTTTTTATCCTTGAAATTATTGCATCCCCCAGGTGTCTATCCGGTGCCGGGAGTTCCTGTAATACACCATCCACCCGCAGTCTTATGGCGACGCTACCGGTAAAGGTTTCGAAATGAGCATCCGAGGCCCGGTGGGCGATGGCGTGTTCCAAAACGTGATCGACGAATTTTATTATCGGAGGCTCGATATCCCAGGACATATATTTAGGTTTGGGCATTGAGTAACCACACCATGGCGCCTGATTTTATTTAACATATTTTTTATGTCAAAATTGTTTTATTATTTTAAAATTATGACATTGTTTCTGGACTTTATAGCTAACTTAAATATTAATCCCCAATTATTTTATGGTTAACACGTTTGGATCTCTATGGGCTGGACTTTGGTCATGTATTTGTATTGTGGTATTTTTTGGCGGGTCCATAGTGATTCATGAACTTGGACATTATCTTGCTGCAAAAAAGAGAGGGTTTTATATACCGAGGTTTTCCATTGGTTTTGGACCAAAAATATTTTCCTGGAAGCGAAATGAAACGGAGTTTCGCCTGTCACTGTTGCCATTTGGCGGCTATGTGGCTTTGCCCCAATTGGCTGAAATAAAGGAAATAGAGGGTGAATTTAAAATTCCCGATGGTTTGCCGATGCCGACCTATATGGATAAAATAATTGTGGCATCGATGGGTGTGATTTTTAACCTAATATTTGCCTTTGTGTTGGCATTGATTGTCTGGGTTGTTGGTTGCAAGGTGCCGAGCAGTTTTATGACAAATGTTGTTGGATATGTTCATGAAGAAATCCAGATTAAAAATGGGCAAAAGGTTGGCGGGCCGGCTCATAGGGCAGGTATAATGCCCGGCGATGAAGTTCTTAGTGTGGATGGCAATCGGGTCAAAACCTTTTCTGATATAATGAATTACGTTGTGCTTGGTACCAATCGGAGTCCGGACGATCGTCCGTTGTCTGTGATCAAGGTCCGACGGGCTAGCGATATTTTTGATGTGAATGTTTATCCTGAGCTTGTGGTAAAAAATGAAGCATCGGGGGATTTCATGCGAACCATAGGCCTAGAAATGGCTCAGAAGCTGATTGTCCAGGAAGTATTTAAGCACACGCCTGCGGAAAAGGCTGGATTGCAAAGTGGCGATGTCATTTTGAAAATTGATAACTGTGACGTTTTTTCTATTTCCCAGTTGAACGATGTTGTTTGTTCAGGAAATGAGGTGCATTCAATAACGGTCCAGTCGGGAAGTGATTCAAAATCATTGACTTTAAGGCCTGTAAGTGTGCCTTTGACGAAACCCTGTGTCAGGTTGCAGTTCGATAATTGTTCTATGGAAATTTATCCGGATTACATCAATGCCAATAGCGTGACCAATCTTTTCGATGACGAGATGGTTTGTAAGTTGTTGGAATGGAAGCAACTTGGAGGTAATAATGTTCATGGAGCCGTTGAGGTTGGCAGCAGCATTATCTCGGTGAATTCGAAAAAAATAGCGACGATGGCTGATTTGATATTTATTTTAAAAAATACCCAGAGCCCACAGTTGAAATTTGTATCCAGAAAAGGCTCCAGCCTAGAAGTTAATTACGGTGATATAAAGTCCGTAGAACTTGTTCCGCCGGAAAAGGTTAATAGCATTGGAGTGTTTTTTTCCGAAGGAACGACTCTGGTTCACTACAATCCGATGTTGCAGATATTTGATAATATTAAGAACATTTTGATGACGATTAAGTGTCTGATTTCAAGAAAATCTGATGTGTCATTAAAAAATCTGATGGGGCCTCCTGGTATAATAAAAACACTTAATATGTTCGCGCTGAATGACTTCAGGTTGTTGTTGCTTTTTGTGATAATGCTAAATGTCAATCTTGCCATATTAAATATTTTGCCGATTCCGGTGTTGGATGGTGGGCAAATTTTGATGACCATTGCCGAAAAATTGATTGGAAAAAAGATGTCTGGGAATATTGCGGCGATGATCCAGTTTGTGTTCATGATTTTGTTCATGCTGCTCATTGTCTATGTTAGTTTTTTCGACATTCGGAGATTTTTTGGCGACCATACCGACGGTGTTGAGATAGAAAAACGGGGCAAATTGCTGTTGCCGGCACAGTCCATTTGGAAAAATATGCCTCAATTGAAGAAGTAGATTGAGATGGGTAAGTGCTTGAATCAGAAGGTGGTGGGAAATACTGGGCTCGAACCAGTGACCTCTTGCGTGTCATGCAAGCGCTCTAACCAACTGAGCTAATCCCCCTCTTGGGCCAGAAAACTAATTTATGCAGTTGGATCAAGAAAAATGTATGGTTATAATAGTTGATTTGTTGGAAATTTATGCTCTACTGTATCATGTTCGCTAGGAATCAGATAGGATCATGAGTCCACAGTCAAAAGAGTATAGTCGGACTCGGGAAGTTTTTTTGGGGGTCGTTCTTTTTGTGTTTGGATTATTAATATCCATTGCATTGTTCTGTTTTGACCCAAATCAGAGTCAGCTGGTCAGCACAGAAGCCGTTGATACTCAATTATATCGGAGCCTAATAGGTGAGTTAGGGATTTCATTTTCGTTTTGGGTTACCAGGTTTATTGGGCTTTCGGGCTTTGCAATTCCGCTATTTTTGCTATGGTTTTCCTTTGTAATCCTGTTCAAATTGCCGCGGGTGTTTTCAAAATTTGTTTGGCTTTATTCATTTTTTGCGATTTTAGCGCTTACTGGGTTATTCTCAATTTGTCATATATATCTCTTTGGCGGAAAAGCTCTTACGGGATTTTTTGAGAATAAATTTTCGGCCGGGCTAGGCGGAATAGTTGGCCTAAAGGTGTTCGATCAATTTTTATTACCATTGATTGGGTCGGTGCTGAGCTTTATTGTGTTGGTGGTGATACTTTTGGCTAGCATCTGGTTGATTTTCAGAAGAACGGAATCGGTGGTGGAGGGGGAAAAAAAAAGCCTTAGGCTATTGAAATGGATAAAGAGAGTTTGTAGTTGGCTATGGTGTTTTGTATCTCGTTCATTGGTTATATGTTATGGGCTTATTAAAAAA
>JAIRXD010000041.1 GCA_031268545.1 Puniceicoccales bacterium
CTTACCGCTCTCATTTCCATCATAAAAAAACACCAATTTCCCCATCTGATTCTAGGCAACGGCTCCAATATACTTTTCGATGACGAAGGATTCGCTGGCATGGTGATAGCCTTGGCAAATAAATTCTGGAAACAAATTCTATGGTCGGATAAAAATACGGTAACTGCATCCGCTGGAACATCTTTGAAAACATTTTGCAATCAGGTTGCCAACCATGGTTTCATGGATATAATCGGCCTATGTGGCATTCCATCAACCATTGGCGGAGCATTGATAATGAATGCCGGTGCCAATAACATGGAGATTTCTGACCGATTAGTCTCTCTTAAGCTCTTGAATCTCAACGGTGAAATATGCAATTTAAATAAATCTGATTTGCAATTTACTTACAGGTCCGGCATAGATGCAAAATCTGGCATAATACTATCAGCCCAGTTTCAATTTAAAAATGAAGCACCGGTACAAGAAATAGTGGAGGCATCGAAAAACTTCACTTGCAAGAGATTGTCATCTCAGCCTCAGGATCCTAGCGCCGGCAGTGTATTTAAAAATCCACCAAACCTATCCGCCGGAAAGCTGATCGACGACTGTGGCCTCAAAGGCACCAAGATCGGCGGAGCATCGATTTCACCAAAACATGCCAATTTCATAGTAAATAACGGCAACGCATCCGCAATTGATGTCAAAACTTTGATAAAAATTGCCCAAGAGCAGGTATATGAAAATCATGGAATTTTTCTTAAACGCGAAATTTTATTGGCATCAGAACTAATTTGATAAGAATTGATAGAAACTCTGGATGGAACATTTATTCAATTGCCTACAGCAACGCTCCGCAGGAATTTTACATCACCTGACTTGCCTGCCCAGCGATCAAGGTATCGGTTGCCTCGATAGAAATGCTAAAAATTTTCTAGATTTTTTACAAGAAAGTAAAATAAAATATTGGCAGGTTTGTCCATTATCTCCAACAGGCTATGGCGACTCTCCTTATCAAAGTATGTCCAGCTTTGCTGGCAATCCATATTTGATAGATATAGATTATTTTGTAACAGAAAGCTTTCTTTCCAAAGAAGATATAAAACCATTAACAGAACTTCCAAGAGAACGGGTTGATTTTGCTAAACTTAATAAATTATTCTGGCCCATAATATTCTCGGCCGTGGAAAATTTTCTTAAAAAAAATCCAGACGAAGATTTTAATAAATTCAAAAAATCAACAAAATGGCTCGATACTTTCTGCAAATTCATGGCCCTAAAAGAATATTTTAATCAAAAGCCCTGGTACCAATGGCCAGCCGAATTTTTATCTCCAAATACAGAAAAATTTCCAGCGGATGTAATAAAATTATTAAACATACACAAGGCCATACAGTACATTTTTCACAAGCAATTCTCCGATTTAAAAAATTATGCCAAGCAAAATGGAATTAAACTGATCGGAGATATTCCAATTTTTCCAGGCCTGGACAGCGCCGATGTCTGGTCCAATAGACAAATTTTCATGTTTGATAACGAAAATCGGCCCACACAGGTGGCCGGGGTCCCCCCGGATTACTTCTCAGAATTTGGACAACTTTGGGGAAATCCACTATACAATTGGCAAGATTCTAAAAAAATGAATTACAAATGGTGGATGAAACGACTGGAAAGAAATTTCGAACTTTATGATGTAATTCGACTGGACCATTTTCGTGGATTTTACAACTTCTGGGCCGTAGCTTTTGGCTCAGAAACCGCCCAAAATGGCTACTGGCTCCCAGGACCAGGCCTAGATTTTTTCAAAGCTATCAAAAAAAAATTCTCAAAATTCGAATGCATCGCCGAAAATCTAGGAGATCTGAATCAAGATGTGATTGCAATGCACAAATCCATAGGGTTTCCCGGCATGGCCGTTTTACAATTCGCTTTTTCTAATTTTTCAAAAAATTCTTATCTACCACATAATCAACAACAAAATAATGTTATGTATACCGGTACCCATGATAATAATACACTTCGAGGTTGGTTTAATTCCTTGAATGAAATGGATAAACATAACATTCGGCGTTACGTGAAGTCCGACAATAATTCCATAGTCCAGGCACTCATAAATGAAGCCTATAAATCAACCTGTAACACAGCCATAATCTGCACCCAGGATATACTCGATCTAGATCACAATGCTAGACTGAATACTCCAGGAACTCAAACAAATAACTGGTGCTGGCGTATGACCGAAGATCAATTCTCCACATTGAAAAAATCCACCAATTACCTAAAAGAATTGGCAGAAATTTACGACAGATGATCCTTGGAATTGCTCAAAAATTCTACCGCCTTTTGCATATCTTCAGGATTATTTATCTCGATGGTCGGTCCATTGGCCATCAATGTGCTAATCCTAAAACCATTTTCCAAAAACCTCAACTGTTCCAATTTTTCAATGTCTTCTAACTTGCTAGGCTTTAATGAATAATATTTCGCCAAAACCTCCCTCGCATAGCCATAGACACCAATATGGCCAAGAAAATCATAGGACCCTAGCCATTTCGATCTATCCTTCTCGTCCCGAATAAATGGTATGGTGCTTCTTGAAAAATACATAGCTTCATTGTTGGAATTAACCACAACTTTTACCAGATTTTGATCAAAAACATCTTCGCTGGCAACAAGTTTAAATACCGGAGTAACTATCTCACATCGATGGGTTTTTATAAACTGCACCATCCCGTTCAATACATTCACATCCAAAAGCGGTTCATCAGCCTGGAGATTTATGATAAAATCACCTTCAATCTTATCCAGAGCCGAAGCTATTCTCTCAGTCCCACAGGAACAATCCGGTGAAGTGACTATCACCTTTGCGCCCCAAGAAGTTACATCCTGCCGAACCTTATCATCATCCACAAGAATGGCCACATCGTCAATATCAGTTACTGAACAAGCTTTGTCCCATACACGCCTCAGCACCGGAACTCCACATAAGTCCGCCATGATCTTCCCCGGAAACCGGCTTGATGCCCATCTAGCCGGAATGGCAATAACGATACGCATAATAAATAAAAAACCTCAACTAGCTTCCCCAGGTTCTTTTCTTATGTCTATTAGACCTAGAACGCTTACTGCGTTTGTGTTTATTCATCTTTAATCTACGCTTTTTTTTCAAATTACCCATGAGAAAAACTTTATATCCAAATTAACTGCCAATTTAACAACTACGAACCCTCAATTTGGAGTAAAGCTTTTTCTTATTATTTTTAGAAAATAATCAAAATTTTAGCGTTTTAATCACCATAACACAGGTTATCCTTTACAAATCGCCAGATTTAATAAACCTAGGCATATTGCTAACTAAGATTTCAGTCAAAAACTTGACCATGAGCTATGACAGCACCGTCGTGATGAAGGATGTGACTTTCGACGTGAAACCCGGCGAAATTTTCCTGATAATTGGAGAAAGTGGCTGTGAGAAAAGCACACTACTGAAACATATGATTGGTTTAAAAACCACCAAGCCAGCCATCATATTTTACGATGGCATAGATTTCATCGATGTGCTAGAGGATTCCAACAAGTCCATCGCCACACAATTTGGCGTGCTCTATCAAAGCGGAGCCCTATGGAGTTCTATGACATTGGAAGAAAATGTGGCATTGCCTCTCGAAGAATTCACAGATTATTCAAAAGATAAAATCAAAGAAATTGTGAATCATAAACTTTCACTGGTAGGTCTTGAAAATCATGGAGATCTCTATCCATCAGAAATTTCTGGAGGCATGCGTAAACGCGCCGGTTTGGCCAGAGCAATCTCCATGGATCCGGACATATTATTTCTGGATGAACCATCCGCCGGCCTGGATCCAATTAGTGCAAAAAATCTCGATGATCTAATACTTAAAATGCGCAGTACCCTTGGCACAACCATGGTAATAGTAACCCACGATTTACATAGTATTTTTACCATCGGAGACAATGCCATATACCTGGATGCGGATTCAAAAAATGTACTAGCCATAGGATCTCCAAATCAATTGCTTGAAAATTTTAATACTAAAGTAAGATGCTTCCTAACTCGAGGAGAATTATGTAACAAATGAGTAAAAAATTTAGTTCATTAATCACAGGAATATTTGTGGTATGCTCATGTTTTATAATGATAGCATTTATTGTATTATTCTCCAAGGGAAACTTCTTTCGCAGTACCATAGAATTTGCTTTGTACTTCGATTCATCGTTGAATGGGCTAGATGTGGGCTCCTCGGTAAAATTTAAAGGAGTCACCGTCGGTGTGGTAAAAAAGATATCCATATTCTATGATGAAGATAAGGATCTAGCCATCACTCCGGTAATCATCGAAATAGATAACACCATGTTCGATACCGTCGGCAATAAACCCAAAAATGAAGATAATTTGGAATTTTACAAAAAGCAAATAAAACAAGGGCTAGCTGCAAAATTGACATTTGAAAGCATTGTAACCGGCAAGTTATTCATAGAATTGGATTATTATGGAGCCAAAAAAATCCGTACCTTTTCTGCGAATAATACCCAGTATACCCAAATACCAACCACATCTTCCGGCATAGATGAATTTTTAATTGGCACCGAACAGATAATTAAAAAAATTAGTAAAATTGATTTTATAGGAATTTTTGACAAAATATCATCCATACTTTCGATGGCAGGTCGCATACTCGATGACCTTGATTTAAAATCCATGGTTGTCGGAATAACTATGGCAGCGAATTCCATAGATAAAGTATTCAGTTTGCCGGATTTTCCCAAGACTTTAAAGCGCTTCGATAGGACGCTATATTCGATCGATAGCTTTGTATCAATGCTAAAAACAAAGATAAACCCAGTTTCCGGTGATATCCAATCGATGCTGGCAATATGCAAAACAGCTCTCGAAAAATTCGGCAATATGTCAGAATCCATAGACTATACGGTTTCCGGGGAATCGAAATTAAAATATGGATTGGGGAATGCTATCCAGGAAATAACACGTGCGGCAAAATCATTTAGAGCGCTGGTGGATTATCTGGAGCGAAATCCAAACGCAGTACTTTCAGGAAAATCCAATAAAAAGAAATAATTTATGCGCCAGATAAGATATTTACTGTTTTTACTTCCGGCTATTTTTGGCGGATGTATGTTTTCACCCATAACTGACTCGACACGATTTTATATAATGGGGATGAAACAAAATGCCCAAACAACGAGGCAAGATTGTCCAATTTCCGTTGGTATAGGTAAAATTTCTATACCATCCTATTTGGATAAACCACAGATAGTAACGTTGATTTCCGATAATGAGATAGCCCAGGACGAATTCAATCGCTGGGCCGAATCCATAGAAGAATGCATATCCAGGGTGTTACATGAGGAGATTAGTCAAAAATGCGATCAGATAAAAATAATGACATTCCCCTTCGATAAGCACCTAGAACTTGACTACAAAGTCAAGCTCGATGTCCATGATTTTCTGCCCAATGAAACTAAAAAGACAATCACCCTATTTTGTTATTGGCGGATAACGGATAAAAACCGCAATATGATCATCCGTAGGAACTCGGCAATCGTCGTTAATTACAATCAGGATGAGCAACAACCCGATGACAAATACACCTATATAGTCTCTGGGATGGAGCAGGCTGTAATACAACTGAGCACTGAAATATCCGAAGCAATAAGCGCCATTACTTCGGAAAAACAATAGCCCATTTACGGATTTATTCGGTCTTTATAAATAACGTCATAAAAAATCCCAATATAACCATTAGAGGCATCACTGACATCGCTATTCTGAAATCCATCGCCGAGTAGCGATTCAATGTAGGCCCAGAATTATTCAACATATCCAATATATAACCTACCAATGGCTGCAATAATCCACCCACAAAAGTCACGATCATATTGACCACGGCTATGGCGCTACCGCTGGCATATTTGGGGTTGATCTCAAGACTGGCTACAAAACATATCACCTGGGGCGCAGAAACGAATCCAGTCAAAAATAATAGTAGCCGAATCTCGCCAAGAGAAATATGATTTAACAGTAATATTATTGCCATGAACAACGGGCACAAAATTGTGCTAAGAATCAGCAGAGATTTTTTAAACCCAGTTTTATCCGATAAAAATCCCCAAAATGGTGCACCGAATAGCCAGCCGGCATATAACATGGAGGTGACTGAACCAGCCTCACCATTGGGGATATTGACCACAGCTTCGATAAATTCCTTGCCCCAGAGGTCGCCAAAAACCGTAGTGGGCATATATAGCAAACCTCCAACTATTCCAAGCAACCAGGTCTGGGGATTTTTTATCACCTCGATGAGACCTACCAGAAAATTTTTATCGGAAAATTCCTCAAAATGAGCTTCCTTTCTTTTTTGCTCCCAGACCGGTGTTTTTGGAACAAACAGCACCAAAACAGTCTTCGAAACTATGCCAAAAATAGCCGAGTAAATCCAACAGGTTCGCCAGCCCACACTGGATACAAAATCAGGTATTACCTTCAGCGCCAATATGGCTCCAATGAAACCGATGGCCGTAGTCAATCCGGAGACCAATGATAGCTTTTCCTTGTGAATCCATACGGTCGCCAAATACATAACTCCTATGAAGCCAAAGGCCGAACCAAAGCCCATTAAAAATCTGGCAATGGCAAAAATTGCGACAGCATCTATTGGAATTAAAACAGCTGCACAACCAATGGTTACAATTAGGCTTGCACAGGCCATGACCACTCTTCCTCCCAATCGATCGAGCATGACACCGGCCGCCAACTGCATCGGAGCATAAACATAGTAATAAATACCCGATGCCATACCAAAGGTACCAGCACTTACCCCATAGAAAGACTGCATTTCCTGGAGCATTGCTCCGGCGCAACTCTTACAAACAGTTCATAAAAATAAAAAAAAACCGCCGCTAGCCATACAAACCATGCCATCAATTGGCAAGAATCTTTTGTTTTTTCTATATCATACATTTATATCCGATTCAAACTATTCGATGCCATCGGCTGGGCAAGTAAAATTTTATATATTTTTACAATAAATTCTGCTTATCCCAGCACCTTTCCGTAGCTGCTAAAAAAATTTCTTCCAGTGAGAGTTTTTTTTCTGTCATCTCTAGCAATTTCCATTCACAGCAACGTGAGATTTTTTCCATCATAGGCCATGGATCCAGATCACCATCGATGGCAATGCTAAACTCATGAATATTAACAGCTATATCAGTATTTATTTCGGAAAAGGAACAACCACTGACGCTGTGTTTAAATTTATCGATGGCACTGATATCGCATAGCACTTTGACCTCTATCGATCTATTTTGAATAAATCTATTTCTCAGTTCCGAAATGCTTCCATTGGCAACCAGACTTCCATGGTTCATTATGATTATACGGTCACAGAGGGCATCGATCTCGGATAGTATATGGCTTGAAATCAGCATTGTTCTCTTTCCCCGAAAGGCTTCGATGAGATCTCTGAAAATTATCATCTGGTGAGGATCCAGACCTATGGTAGGTTCATCCAATAGGATCAGCTCCGGATTTCCCAGAAAGGCATCAGTAATGCCAATTCTCTGCCTGTAACCCTTTGATAACGTGCCTATTATGCGATAGCGGGCTTTCCTAAAAATATCTGTCATGCGCATTAATTTTTCCACATGTAATCTAACCAGATTCGATGGAACACCCTTCAGGGCTGCCCGTAGTCGAAGAAATTCTCCCACCCTCAATTTCTCTGGCAAGGGATTTTTTTCCGACATAAACCCGATGTATTTTCTAATTATATGGGAATCATAGGCCACCGAATTTCCACAAATTTCCACATTTCCGCTGGTTGCATCAAGTAATCCGATGATTATATTCAATGCCGTTGACTTACCTGCCCCATTGGGGCCCAGCAGGCCAACCACTTCACCACTTTCTACGGAAAATGAAACATCATCTATCACGGCCAGGCCATTGTATTTTTTCGTCAATTGCTCAACTTTCAATATGGGATTGGATGACATAAAACCAATTGTAAATCAATAATCTACTCACCAATAAGCCTATTTGGTATCAGATAATTTTTAACATAATCAACCACCGCATCGCTCAGCCCTGTCATGGATTTAGTATAGCCTAGCTTTCTCAATTTCCCTAGATCCGCCCTAGTATAATATTGGTATCCATGGACCAGATGCCCGGGCATATCTATAAAATCTATTGTAACAGGTCGATTCAGGACTTTAAAAATAGGTGTCACCAATTCAATCCAACTGTGGGCCTCACCGGAACCAGCATTGAATAGGCCACCGGTGGGACTGCCATCCATTGCCGAGTCTACCATCGCCAGGAATAGAGTAATATCCACTGCATCCTTCACATAGAGAAAATCTCTGAGTTGTTCTCCATCTTTATAATCGGACCTATGGCTACGGAATAGGGTTACCATACCATTGGTGATGATCTGATTATATGCCCTATTAACCATACTGATCATGGTCCCCTTGTGGTTCTCATTGGGTCCAAAAACATTAAAATATTTTAATCCATAAATTTTATCTAAAAATTTCTGACGTTTGGCATAACAGTCGAATAAATGTTTCGAGTAGCCATACATGTTCAGCGGCCGGAGAGAATAGAGATTTTCATCATCGTCGGACATTCCCTGGCTTCCGTCGCCATAGGTTGCCGCCGACGAAGCGTATACGAACCTGCAGTCATTGGCCATTGCAAATTTCGCCAACACCTTCGTATACTCAAAATTATTCCTTATCAAATAATCGCAATCTGATTCCGTTGTACTTGCACAGGCTCCGAGGTGAAATATGGTCCTTATATCATTTAGGGCTATACTATTAGTAGATATCTGGGCCAACAACTCATCGGCATCAACGTAATCGTTGAAGCGCAATGGAATCATATTTTTAAATTTATTATCTTTACCCAATCGGTCACAGACCACTAGGTTTTCTAGCCCTCTATTATTTAACTCCCATATTAGCACACTTCCGATAAAACCAGCACCACCGGTTATCAATATTTTGCCATCAGAAAGATTTCTCATAGTATCTATTTTTTTAAATTTTGGTTATCGTAGAGATGCTTATATATGGAAGTCTTCAGGTTTAATAATTCCTCCGGCGTGCCCATTTCTGCCACCTTGCCGTTGTCCAGTACAACGACCTGATCGACGATGGACATCATACTAAATCTATGGGAGATAATTACCACTGTACGGTTTTTAACCAACTCTTTTATAGCTTTATAAACCTTGCGTTCGCTGTCAGAATCTAATGCCGAAGTAGCTTCGTCTAAAATCAATATTTGTGAATCTCTCAAAAATGCCCGAGTCAATGCCAGTCTCTGCTTTTGCCCACCGGATAAAAAATTACCATCTTCACCTATAATTGTATCGTAACCGTTCTCTAATTTTTCTATAAAATCATGGGCAAAGGCCTTCTTTGCCGCGGCTATAACATCATCCCGGCTGGCAGACAGATCTCCCCAGATTATATTATTAAACACCGTATCATTTACCAGGACAGGCTCCTGGGGAACAATGGCTATGTTTTTCCGTAAATCCTTTACTGCCATGTCTCTCACATCTATGCCATCGATGCTCACCGAACCTGCGGTGACATCATAAAACCTCATAATTAGATTTGCTAGGGTGGATTTCCCGATACCACTATGCCCGGCAATGGCATATATTTTTGCACTCTCCAACTCCAAATTCATGCCATTAAAGATATTTTTATCATCGGCATAGGAAAATTTTACGTTATCAAAATTTATCCGACCTCTCAATCGGCCAACCTTAGCTGGATAGATCAGGTCTTTTATGGATTCCGAAGCATTTAGTATATCTTCAATTCTATCTATGCCAGCCATAGCTTCCTGAATCTTACCATTCAGCCAACCAATTCTCTTTACCGGTTCGTAGCTAATATACAATGCGCCACATAATGATAAAAAAATGTCAGCCTTGATTCCCTTCTCATATAGGTAGAACATGGCAATACCAACACCCAGAGAGGCGATAATTTCAACCATCGGAGATATCAATACATTATATTTCACAACCTTGAGAAATGCATCAGAAAAATCATGGCAGGCCAACCTGTACTTGGAGGTTGAATAGCTTTCCAGGCAAAATGCTCTTATCTCTTTTATTGCAGCCAAATTATGATTTAGATTATTGATAATCTTAGCCGTCTCGCTTTGCATTTTACTAGATTTTTCCCTGAGTTTCCTTCCAAATTTACGTATGGGCAGAATAATCACCGGAATAGCCAGCAAAAATAACATCAATATGGCCAAATTGGCTTGACGAAAACAAAGATAAATCAGAAAACCAACTGCACCAAGTAGTGTCACCGGCTGTTTTATCAGATCATGCGAAATTTCCATCAGCGTATTCTGTATAATGGTCGTACTATTGATGGATCGAGAAATAAGGTCGCTGGGCGGTATATGGTGAAAATAGGACAATGGCAGCCTTTGCATTTTTTTAAATATCAGGACACGAATTTCCTGGACTATTTTTTGCCCACAGAATGCTATGAAATAGGAACTTATTATCGATGAAATTCCTCTAACTGTCATCACTATAAATGGCAACATGCAAAATAGCGCAATGACCAAAGGTGAAACATCTGGTTGATTAAATACTTTATCCGAAGCAACTTTTATGACCAATGGTATTCCTAGGCCACTGGCTATACCGGTAACAGCACCGAATAAGGTCGCCATAACCATCTCTGCTCCAGCGCCTTTTAAATATTTCAGATATTTGAATATCCCATGTACTCCATAATTATTACTACTCATGAGAAAACATCAGGCGGCCATAATATACCAGCCATTACCAATCAATTGTCCAGTGTCTTTTTAACATATTAATCTGTCCACGGTGAAATTACCCTCTCATATAACAAATTTCTATCCATGCTCCATTTTTTCTTTCGCTGATCATAAATGAATCCCAATATCTCTTTACCAGTGGGTCGAAGGTATCTTTAACCATCATGCCTTCTTCTATCAATATGCCGCTGAGTGAAAGCATGCCATACTGTTTAACCGTATTCACTAGGATGGAGGCGCTCTCTATCAATGTAGGAGCCAATATATTAGCGCAGATTAGGTCAGACTGATGACCTAGTATACACTCCTGTATATTGCCCACCGAAAATTCAATACCACCGGAAATGCCATTTATTTTAGCATTTTTTCGGCTAATTTTTACCGCATGATCATCCACATCGAATCCATATACATCGGCCATGCCAAATTTTGCTGCGGCCAGCGATAGTATACCTGAACCGCACCCCACATCTATGAAATTTTTTAGAAACAACACATCTCGGAATAGATTTTTGAAATCCGTTATTCTAGCCAAACATAATTTCGTTGTCTCATGGGCTCCAGTACCAAAGGCCATCTCGGAATCTATGTAGACAGCTACCTCTTTCTCTGGCACCTGGTAGGTCTCTTTTTCCCACAGTGGAACGATATGTAATTTGCCAATACTGAATGGGGTTAAAAATTTTTTATATTCATTGGCCCAATCTTTTTTCAGGATCTTTTCCACCTGAAACATGCCGAGGTTCAGCGAAGGAAACTCACTGGTAATCACTGCGATATCCTCGGTAGTGACTTTCTGAAAATATCCACTCAGTGTAATACCACTGTCTTCGGTCTCAATGACCCACTCAGACAATTGCTTGCCATGGATGAAATCACTTATTTTATCTGCCATATCCTCGGATGGTAATTTAACAAATGCCCTCTCCACTTTATATTACTTTCATATTTTTAATAAAGCAACGCTTATTCTCTGCCTCAAAAAAGGATGTCCCAACAACAAGTATGTCTGCACCGGCACCATAGCATACATGACTATTAGCTCCGTTAATGCCGCCGTCAACCTCTATAAGATATTTTAGGTCATTTATTTTTCTAAATGCTGCCAAATGCTCTACTTTACTGATGGTTGATGGTTTAAATTTTTGACCACAAAATCCAGGCCATACGGACATAACCACCACTACGTCAACCTGATCAAGGTAGTTAACAATCTCATCCACAGCAGTTTCTGGGTTTATTGCCAGACCAATCCGCCGGTTAGCTGCCTTTATGTCATCGAAAATCGATCTAATATTTCCAGAACATTCGGCATGGATCGTCAGGCGGTCGGAACCTGCATCGATAAATTTTTTTACAAAATTTCCGGGATTCATCAGCATCAAATGACTGTCAAAAAACAAATCGCTTCTGGCTCTAAGTTCTGCAACAGTTTCCGGCCCAAAACTCAAATTTGGCACCAGATGCCCATCCATTATATCTAGATGCACAATACCAGCTCCACTTTCAGCTATGGTATTCAGACCCGCCAGTAGATTGGAATGATTACCGGCAAATAGGGACGGAGCTATCATCTTTTGATGCATAATCTATCCATGGATGCCCAACCAAGTTTACAATTTTATTTACCAATTCATCGCAAAGTTTTGGCATAACCTGGTACCTTCGGGATGAATAATTGCCGTCAGACAGCAGATCCATTTCAACGGAAACCACTTCATTGGTAAAATATTCCCTACCAGTTTTCCCATCGATGAGACTGCAGGTAGCCCTGAGGGAAATGGCTAAATAGGAAGCCAATTCGGTATCACTGCTGGATGTGGCCGAGGTTTTCTGATCGGAGGCCAAGACAACCACATTCAAAATGGCATCAGCATCAGTTTCACCGGATAGTACCAATCTGCTATCTCTGGCAAATCCGTCGCCTAGCTTTCGAGTGATAAGAGCCTGGATTTGTGGCACAAATGATTCATTGCCAACGATTTTAACACATATGCTCTCAAATGGCAACGGCTCACTTTTCCCCAGATGATAGGTTGAGGTACATCCGGCCAATAGCAGGACTGGAAATATCGCACAATATGATAAAAAATTCAGCATCAATTCGGTGGACATATATCATTCGTAACCATTCCCATCCTCTGTTTTATCATCTTTAGATTCATCATCTTCGGCTTCGTTGGTGCTAAATAACATTTTTACCACCGACTTCTAGGATTTTTTCGGTTTTATTCTTCTGATCGACAACAGATTTTTCCCCATCCTGAGCTGGTTTTATCGAATCATCACCTTTGGCAGATTGATCTACCCCTGACTCGGCCAAAGAACTACTGGCTGCATCGATCTGGGGCATAGCAACCTCCGGAATATCTACACAGCCATTTTTGGCCCATTCCGATATATTATGCTCTTTATATTTTCTAAATAGGAAATCTACTGATGTTTTGAGCGGAGGCACTCCATTGATTAGATCGTCCATTTTAGCTCTGGCTTCGACCTTTAGCTCATCCTTACAATTTATCTCAGACGCGACTTTATACATGCTATAGGCCGCCTCAGGATTATGCTTAGCATTGTAGTAAAAATCACCGATATTGATATCGACTTTTACTAGCCCTGCCAATAATTTATCAACCTGTTCCTTGGCAAAATCGACCATCCCATGGGTTGGAAATATAACAATAAAGTCGCTGTAGTAATTAAGGGCAAGGCAAACCGCCTTCTGGTCATAGTCAGGACCCTTTCCCAGGGATTGATACATACCGGCCATTGCCAGATATGCATCAGGTAACAGAGCAGAAGTCGGGTACTCATCTATTAGCCGATCCAAGGCTGCAAAGGCCAAATCATATTTCTTAGCCCTTCTGTGGATCTTATATATATTGAAAAGAGACTCCTGGGCCTTGCAGGTAAATGGCGCATTTTTTATAACCTTTTCGTAGTATTTCACAGAAGAGTTACGACTTTTAAAGCCAGGGATGATACCAAAATAATAAGGCCTTTCACCACTATGTAACGACTTGGCCACTTCATACTGCTTTTCCACTGCTGCCTTGAAAAGTGGACTATTATTGTGTTTTAGTATTATATTATTAAAGGAATTACAGGCATTATCATATTGATGCTTATTGAGATAAATTTCACCCATCAGGAACAATGCTTCGGCTATAATCGATGAATTTTGGTGTTTCTTTACAATATCGTCACATATTTTGAGAGCACCTTTTTTATCGCCACAGCTATAACAATTTTCTGCTTCTCTAAACCTTTCTACGATGGCTATATCATCATAGACTTTTCTATTCCTAGCCCTTCTAGCTCGGCGACTGCTACCCGAATCTACCTCCTTGGGAGTCGTACAGGAAGTGACCAGGATACATAACATTAGAGATAAAAAAACAAAACGCTTATTTAACATTAGGGTAATTTATTAATTCTATTATCTGCAGTAAAATTACCAATTATATATTCTCAACTAAAAATTACTTCCATTTTATAATAGATGCTCCCCAGGTCATTCCGGCACCAAAGGCCACAAGTAAAATCAAATCTCCGGCCTTGATTTTTCCACTACTGATAGCCTCATTCAACGCAATGGGTATCGATGCTGCCGATGTATTGGCCCGGCGGTTTAGATTACAAAATAACCGATCTCGGTTAATATTAGCCCGTTCGGCAACCATATTTATTATTCTCATATTAGCCTGATGGGGAATCACCAATGCCACATCATCGACGGTCAGGTCATTGCGTTTCAGGATGATATTTATGGATTCTCCCATGTATTTTATGGCATTGCGGAATACCTCACGGCCATCCATTTTTATATAGTGGTTTCTGGCTTTAATTGTCCCTTCGGAGGCCGGCCTGGCCGAACCGCCAGCAGGTATGGTCAATAGATTGGCACCGGATCCATCGGCCCCAATGAACACATCCAAGATACCATTATGGTCACCTTTGCTCACAATGACTGCTCCGGCTCCATCGCCAAATAAAACACAGGTCGATCGATCTTCCCAGTCAACCATTGCAGATAATTTTTCGCTACCAATAATCAGGATATTTTTATAATTCTTGCTTCCAAGTAGGAAATTACGGGCCAATTCCAAGATATACATGAATCCCGAACAGGCTGCACCTACATCCATGGCCGGAATGGGCCTACAGCCCAGAAGTTTTTGCACAATACAGGCCGTTGAGGGACAGATCATATCCGGAGCCATGGTTGCTAGTATTACCATATCCACATCCGCTGAAGTTAGATTTGCATCGGCTAATGCGGCCCTGGCTGCCATGAAACCCATATATGATGTCGTTTCGGCTTCGGACGCAATATGCCTAGATTCTATGCCAGTCCGTTCAACTATCCATTCATTCGAGGTATCGACGGTTTTGGCAATATCTTGATTTGTTAAAATTTTTTCCGGCAGATAGGATCCAGTTCCACTTATATAAATAGCTTCGGACATGACCTCGTCGATAATTCAGTACAATCTTATTTTTACAAGCAATAAAACCTAATGGCCGATAATCTCATTGGTTTTTGCAATTAAATCTATTTCCATTTCACTTATATTGCTGATTGAAAGATCCGAAGCTATTCTAACAGCGTTTTTGATGGTGTTTCTATTACTAGATCCATGGGCTTTCAGGACGATTCCCTTTAGACCAAGCAAAGGCGCTGCGCCATATTTTTCCGGATTCAACTTAGATTTCAAATCCTGGAAAGCTCCTCTGGCCAGCAAAGCCCCAAGCATGCGAAGAGGATTTTTTCTAATTTCATATTTTATTCCATTGGCCAGCGTAAAAACAACACCTTCCAAAGCTTTCAGCAATACATTTCCAACAAAACCATCGCATACGACAACGTCAGCATAATTATCAAAGAGCTGAAATCCTTCTATTAACCCAATGTAGGAAATGATGCCGTCCATTTTTTTTAGAATTTCATGGGCCAATTGGGTTAGATCATTGCCTTTACCCTCCTCTGTTCCTATGGTCATGAGGGCAACCCTTGGCTTCTCAATCCCCAATATGGATTTACAATATACCGAGGCAAGCACGGCATTGTGCGCCATATTTATAACCGTTGAATTTGGATTGGCTCCCACATCTACCAGCACAAAGCGACCATTCAGGGATGGCATGATTGAAGCCAGCGCCGGCCTATCTATTCCATCCTTCATCCGAATTTTCAATGTACTTCCGGCCATCAAGCTGCCGGTATTCCCACAACTTAACATGGCCGAAGCAGAACCATTTTTCACCAACTCTATGGCCCTAAGCATAGAGGAATCTTTTTTTTGTTTTAATGCAACTAACGGCTTCTCCTCCATACCGATAACCTCCGAGGCATGAACAATGGAAACCCTATCGACATATCTGGATCCATGGGTTGCTATACACCTGTTAATAATCCCACTGTCGCCGACCAATGCTATATCAGCCAAATCGCTATATGTATCCATGGCAGCCAAAACGCCAAGAATTAATTCATCGGGCCCTGCGTCAGAGCCCATCACATCAATGGCTACCGACCTACCAGAACTATGCATTAGAAGTTTGAGAATTATTCGGAATCATCATCGAATTCAATGACCTGTCTTCCTCTGTAAATTCCATTTTCCGGGTTCACATAATGAGGCCTAAACAGGGTGCCATCCGATTTATCCACAGAAAACTGTGGCGCAATAAATTTATGAGCTCCACGCCTTTTGCGACTTCTCTGCTTAGATTGTTTTCTTTTTGGTTGCGCCATCTGTAATTTCCTATAATAATTTCCGTTGATTCAAATAGTCTTCTAATGGTCAGTCAAGTTTTTTTAATAAAGGATATAAATTTCATTCGTTTGACATTATAAATACAATCTCTAGACTACGATAAAGCTATGCGAAGATTACGTGGATTCACTTTGATGGAAATGCTCCTGGCCTTGAGTATAGGAGCAGTGGTTATTGTTGGCTGTGCATCCACTGCCATAACTTTTATAAATCTATGGGCCAGAGAAGGAAAACATGATTTATCGAAAGAAAGGGATTATACAGTCAGCAAAACACTTTCAGAGGAAATGTTCAAGGCCATCTTCGAATCCATAGATGATATAGATTTTAAAGCTCTACCTGAAAATAATAATCTTGAAAACACATATCTTCATTGGCGTTCCTATGATGAACCACTACCATTTATAGAAAATGCAAGCAAAGCGATATATGTGGACTGCTGGCTTGTATTTAATAACGTTGATAAAACCTTGGATATGCATTATAAAGTAATTAATAGACTTCCAACCAATCCACCTCAAGGGTCTAGTGGAGAGTCTAATGATAATAAAACCAAAACAGTTCCTCTATTAACAAACTGCCTTGGAATAAAATATTTATACTTTACTCCTGGCTCTGGTAATTCCAAAGGGTCATGGGAAAGTTCTAGCACTCCCAAATCGATAAATAACGAAAAGACTGGCAATCAAGAAAAATGGATTATCCCAGACCTTCTAACAATTTTCATCAATAATACAATAAATCCACAGCAATAACAACAGTATTCTAAAGCACTGCCATGTCAGCACCTATTGTGCCGAAACCTAGGTTATCTTCTGTGGCTTCAGATAATTGATCAATGGTTGATCTTGTTTCTTTTATTGCCTTATCTAATCCAATGGAATTTAGAATTGGGCTGTTAGCATGGGAAACGCCGAAGGATAGCATATAATCTAAACACCTTTTGTAACGATTTAAAGTTATCTCTTTACTAACCCGAAGCCGTTTGATGTACCAATCGCTGGCCAGGATATTTTCAGGATAAAACATAGCCCTGAACTCGTCAGAAACCATGGTCATTCCGTTATAATCACCCTTGGCCATTATATGCAGCAAAGCTTTTATTGGAGGACAGGCCTTGGCTATGGAACCATCTTCAAAAAATATGGCTGCAGCCCGTTTATGGGCATTGACCATATTTTCCATACTATCGGCAAAAATATCCATATCCTGGAGCTCTGGCTTTAATATTTCATCGGAAAACACCGTATCAGAGCTTAATAGTATCCTGCCAAAAAATGAGGATACAAACTTCTTGGTTATACGACAGCCTAGCCTACTACTGGCAATGGTTTTTTCATTATATACCATATCGCTGCATTTTTCCAAAAATCCATTGGATATGAGATAATCAGGACTTCTCTCCGTGGAAGTCATTCGGCATACTATTTCTGGAATTAAATAGGATATGTCATGGCCAACTTTCACCCTGGGACCGATGCATCCCGCCGAGGATATGAATCCACCATATCCAGTTACAAGAAAGCTTACCAGAGTATTATTAAGATCAATGACTGTGCTTAAACAATTAAAGGGCCCTTTGGTCATGACTCCTTCCAGCCCAGCGCAGGTGGAAGATGGAGATTTGCCGGTCATGTTTGAGGCGAATTCCATAAAAAGCTCGGGCAACTCCAAGTAGTGCAATGGATTATGAACACATAGAGGTTTTATTCCTTTTTCCGGAGGATTATTTCTACGCCCAGAAACAACCACATCCACCGCATGATATACATTTTGATTGAGAAGAAGTTGATTTGCCAATCGCACGCTCATATTCATTAGATATATGGCTTTAGGATCTAAAAGATCTTCCCTATTTTGTAGATACCTTGGATTTGTACTGAACTTACCGTCCGACATCTTTCTCAGCTTCGATGGACACACCACATACTTTGGCGATGAATCATTATTCAAAAAATCCAATAAAAATTTTTGCATCGGCTCGGTGTATTTAGAAAATCCTATGTTATCTTTCACCATCTCTGCCACCTCTAATTTTGTGAGCGGATGGTAATTACATAAAAAAGTATCCGGCAACGTCATATCCAATTCAGCTCCATGATCGTAACCTGGAATAATAGCATCGTCTGGTCTTTGATATAATCTAAATTCACAATTTTCGACAAATTTTACCGACTTAAATGGTTTATTTAGTCCCGGAAGTTTATTGGTGGGAACTACCGTTGCGGCAGTTATATCGTCTTCCATTTGTATTTTTCTAGCCGGATAGAAATCGTGACGCAGTGTAAATGTCCGCCAGTGTTTATTTTCCACCAATCCAATCCTAAGATAATGGGCAAAGCTGGTCCAATAACAAAATCAACCATTGGGTTCTATGTCCTTCAGGACAAGGGCGCCATTCCTATTTATGAACGCTATCTTGTTGCTCTGCAATACTCCGGAGAACGACATGCAGGCCGATACAAGGGCATTTTTATGAAATATTGTCCCGGGATTTAGCACTGAATTGCAGCCGACCTGGGCCTGATCTCCAAGGATCGAACCAAATTTTTTGAGACCAGTGTCATTTTTTAGAACATTTATGCATTTTTTGTCCAGGGATAAATTAACCAAAACGGCGCCGGCCCCGAGATGGCAATGGTTGCCTAGG
>JAIRXD010000043.1 GCA_031268545.1 Puniceicoccales bacterium
ATGTTGGGTATGGGGAACATTATGTTCTGGGTCCCACATTTGCTCGGAATTGCCATGGTCTGCAGTTATCACCGCGATCGCATTTACCTCGTCCACCACAGCACAGATTTGTTCCACGCAGGAATCAACCACCGCCACGGCCTGTTTAGCCGCCTCAAAATTACCGGTGTGTCCCACCATGTCCGTATTCGCAAAATTCACAACGATCAATCCATAGCTTCGGAATTTCAAAGCCTCCAGGACCGCGTCTTTGACGGCTAACGCACTCATAGCAGGCACCTTATCATAGGTCGGCACATCCCTTGGACTTGGAATTAATTTACGGTCTTCCAGTGGAAATGGCTCCTCCCGATAGTCATTGAAAAAGAATGTCACATGGGCATACTTTTCGGTCTCAGCACAACGGAACTGCCTAATGCCCAGGGAACTAATATAGGAACCAAGAATATTTTTCATTTTCGGCTTTCGTTCAAATATAACATTGGCGCCCAGGTCACTCTCGTACTCGGTCATTGTAGCGTAAAATAGATCAAGCCTGCGGCCTCGATCAAAATGCCCGAAGGAATCGTCTATGAATGCCCTGGTCAACTCCCGTGGGCGATCGCCACGAAAATTGAAAAATATCACAGAATCTCCATCTTTGACAGCGCCATCAAAGACACCATCCTGGTTAACTATTTGGGTTGGTGTAATAAATTCATCACCGGTCAACGATGCTTCCGTAGGATTTTGATAATAATCTTCGATGGCCTCCAGGGCACTGGCCGCTGTCTTCGCCGCTCCACCAATAAGGCAATCATAGGCCTTTTCTACCCTATCCCATCGGTTGTCCCTATCCATGGCCCAAAATCTACCTATCACGGTCCTGACGGCACCAATACCGATTTCATTACATTGGGCCTCTATTTCTTTCAAAAAATCCCGACCACTTTTGGGCGGAGTATCGCGACCATCGGCAAAGAAATGAATGCAAACATCTATGAGCCCAGCGGTCTTTGCCATGGCAAGTAAAGCGTACAGATGTCTCAACATGGAATGGACACCTCCGGAAGAACATAGACCAAATAGATGTAACTTCGAACCATTTTTGACTACATTCGCCATGGCACTTTTAAGGGCTGGTAAGTTGCCTGCGCTGCCATCAGTAAAGGCCTTATCGATCCGAACAATTTCCTGATCAACAATCCGTCCAGCTCCAAGATTCTGATGACCAACCTCGCTATTCCCCATAATTCCTTCGGGTAGTCCAACGGCCAAACCACAGGATGCCAGTTCCACCGATGGCCAGGCAGTTAATACCTGGTCATGGAACTTGGCATTTCCCTGTAGAATTGCATTCCATCTATCCAATCCATGGTCATGCAATTCCCCCCAGCCATCACGGATCACCAAAACCACCGACCTAGCGACTGAATTCATGGTCCACAGTTTACCACCAGAAACACATCTAGCGAGTATTTATTCAACAAATTTATCTTACTAAAAATTTATATTGATATTTTATTTTTTTTCATAACACTTAGCGGCAGATGATCTTATGATCGTTATGACAATTAATTTATTGTAGTCATGGAATGGAAAATATTGATGGGACTTGCGATGTTAGGCATTTTTAACAGCACATCCTACTCTAAGGAGCTGGTAATAAATAGACCGGCGTCGCTGGCGGAGGATCAGGAATTGCTTCTGCAAAATGGAGATTCTATAATATTCGAACCGGATAATAAGAAAAGCGAAATTCGTCTCTTCGATTCGGCGGCCATAGTGGCAAATTTCGGAACAGTTATGGTTGAAGGCCTTAAAAATAACAATCCTGCCATATGCGTTGTGCCAATATCCGAAGCCAAAGATCATGTGGTAATAGGAAATAAAATCTACAAAGACCCGATGGCTCCATCCGCAAAAATATCCTATACATCTGAGGAGATAGATAAAAAACCACCCCGTTATCTGGAAATGTTTAGGGATAGATTATGTGCATATATCACAGAATGTAATGGCAAATTTATGTCATTTTCCTTTCCAAAATTATCCACCAAGGGAACTGTGATAAGCCTATTAAAGACCGCCAATACTTCGGAGAACAAGGTACTGGAATCCATAAAAAAGGATGCCATAAAAAAGATATCATCTAATCTATCTAAAAACTCCAATTCGAAGAAAACAAATAAAAATTCGATGGAGATAATCTCATCTCGGATAGATCCAGTTCCGGTGACACTAAATAGCTCAGCCCCGGATATCAAAATAACCCGAGCTAAGAAAAAGCCCAAGCAATAATGGCTCGGGCTTTGGAACCCAAGGTTAACAATTAAATCTTGTCACCCTTAGTATAATCAATCACCGCATCCCTGGTCCAATCTTTACCCACAAAAACACCAAGGCTGCAGTTGCTTAACCCTTTGGCCTGTACAATTTTATTAACATCATCTAACACAGAATCCCTTATGGCATTTTGATTAGTTCCGACGGCAGGCTTCACATACATATTGCCTGGCAAATCATAGCTCTTGCCGTCACGCAGGAACGAGTTATGCAGTCCAATTTTCCCAAACTCATTACCTAGAACATCGCCATTGTCGATGCC
>JAIRXD010000025.1 GCA_031268545.1 Puniceicoccales bacterium
ATGAAAATTGGAAAATTTATCCCCCTAAGGCGACCTTTAGTTCCGATGATAAAATTGGCCATCAGGGGATCAAGACCTTTGAATATGTGATTGCTCCGAAAAAAACCGGCCAAATCAAAATTCCAGCATTAAAATTCTCCTACTTTGACCCTAAATTGAAGGAATACAAGACGCTGGATATCGATGACACCCAAGAGGTTATTGTCTCTAGATCTGGAAACTTTACCAAATCCAACGATGATGATGAACCGAAGGCCAAGTCATCTAAAAAAGACAAGATCTACGACGATTCCATCATCTATGTGGACACAAATAATTATCCATCGCTGCGGTCAAATATGTACAGCCTATGGTTCTGGATATTAAACATCCTAATGGTTTCCCTTGGATCAATTCTTCTAATGCGCATTGGCTTTTCTTCCAATAACCAAAAGATTGCAGCCAATAAAAGAAAATCATTAATAAAAGAGGAATTTTCCAAGGCCTACAATTCTGCCCTACTTGCACTAAAAGTTTCTGACACTAAGGCATTTTACGAGCATGCCCGGATGGCAATTGTAAAAAAATTGGAGCTAATTTCTGGCCAAAAAATCGATCCCGGCCTGCACAATATTGAGGAAATATTTGTCAATATTAATCTGGCGGAAGAGCCAAAAATATGGTTAAGATCTTTTCTCAGCGAATCCGAAATCATAGTGTTTAGCAACCATCAGCCGGCGATGGAGAAGGCCAAAGAAGTGGCTAAGGAATTTGAGAAATTTGTAAAAAATTTTGGCAGATAAAAATGAAAATAGCACATGTATTTTTAGTTTTTTTGATTGCATTATCCGTGGTAAGTGTTTCTGCAGGAAACGATTTCTTCGATGGCAACGAGCATTTTAATAATGGGGAGTATGAAAAGGCTATCGAGTCCTATCAGAGGGCAATAGCTTCGGAGGGTTACTCATTCGCAAAGTTATTTAACCTGGGTATGACACATAAGCGCAATGGCAGCAATGGGTTAGCGCTACTGCATTTCGAAAGGGCAAAGCTGATCAATCCATCAAAAAAAGTTTTAAGTCAAATAAACGAGATTCGAAATAAACTTGGATCCCAGGTGGATAGCAGTTTTATGGAACAATCTCAAAGTAAAATTGCCAAACTATGGCTGGCCGTTGCCTGTATTGCCTTTGGGAATGCCATATTTTTAGTCGCCCTACTCATCATCATCAGAAAATTTTCAAAGATATATATTAGCCTGATCGGATTATTGGCCACGGGTTTTATCCTGGCATTTATGGAAGCTAACAAATTGACCACCAGTGAATTATCATCGGCAATTGTGCTGAATAATGGGGCAGAATTGCTGGCATCACCGGTGTCTAAAAGTCCAAAAATTGGTCAAATAAATGAGGGCGAATATGTCAAGGCATCGGCCAAAAATAACAATTTCGTACACATTAAATCCAAAAATGGTCTGCGTGGATGGATTAAAAACAGTGATATCGAACAGATAATCCCTCCGGCCTAAAATAATGTCAACCATCCGATGTTTCACAACTGATTCAACGAAGCTGATTTCCGGCACAAAGCACCTGCTTTCTCAGCGGGAATCACACCATCTGGTGAGCGTCCTGAGGGTCAGATCGTCGGATTCGGTGTTACTCATGAATGGCCATGGAGAAATAGCCAATACCAGCATCTGTGGCAGGATTGGAGGCCTGGTTGAACTTCTGATAAAAACAGTAACTACTTGCAAGAGAAGCAGATTGGTGCTATGCATTGGCCTATTAAAAAACAAAGCCATGGACCTTGTTATTAGAGATGCAGCTGCAATAGGTGTGGCAAAAATCCTACCACTGCTCACCGAAAGAACAGAGGTAAAATTTGACCAAAAATCAGCTGAGAGTAAATTATTGCACTGGAAGGCCATAGCCATCGAAGCCTGCAAGCAATCCGGCGAAGCTTTCCTTCCGGAGATATTAGGCCCGATGGGCCTCGAAACCTTTCTAAATGGCAATAAAAATATTTCCCTGGTAGCAGGTTTATACCACCACGGAGAAAAATATCTAATAGATTATCAATCAGAGATATATGACGCACATACACTGAACCTAATCGTAGGTCCCGAAGGTGATTTTTCCCCGGGAGAATACGAAATGCTATTGGCTCGGGGAACTAAAGTTATCACTTTGACCCAGAATATCTTAAGGTCTGAAACAGCGGCTTTATATCTACTGAGCTTGGTGGATCAGATGGTGGTTCGATGATGGATGAAGATCTATCCAGTCGAAAAAATTTCATCGAAGATCATTCTTCAAATTTTTCCGTAGTCGCTCCGGCCGGCGTTGGGAAAACAACGGCCATCGTAAAAAGAACCGCCAAAATCGTGGGAAATCCTTCGGAGAAATTTGGCCAATTAATTGTGGTTACATATACACAAAAGGCTGCAGCAGAATTACTTGAACGTACTCACAGGGAAATAAAAACGGCTTCGACCGCAGGGAAATTTTCTGAAAAAATTAACAATGTATTTTTTGGAACAATCCATGAATTGGCCACAAAAATAATAAGAGAAAATTTACTACATCTGGGTCTGAGGTCCGATTTTCAAATAGAGCAGGACATTTCGTCGCTCTGGAACGACTTTTCCATGGGAACCGACTATCTAGCAGGCCTACCGGAAAATACCAAAAACCATCTACTGGCATTCATAAAGTATAGAGATATTCATAGCTCATACATTCGCTTAGGTCACTCTCCCATAATAGGTTGCGTCAGAGATTTCCCAAATATCAGCTTCGACGAAGTACTATCATTTAAGGCCAATTCCCGGGCTAAAAATATAGTAAAATTTCAAAATGAACTGAAAAATTGGCTAACCAATGATGCTAAGTGCCAGTGTAAATTTCCAGAGCTTTCGACCAAATCTCAGGATTTTTTGGAAATTTATGAATCCACAATCATGCCGGTATTTGATTGGGCTGCAGACACCTATGGCCATATCCTAAACCAAATCTACGAGAATTTTCTAACCTACAGGATAAACCTCGGGAGATTAACCTTCGATGACCTGATAAAACTGGCCAATCGGATCATCTATGACGAAGAAAATTATAATGCCAAAATGAGATCAAAAAAATATTCAATAATCCTTGATGAAGCACAAGATACTGATCCAGAACAATTTAAGCTGTTGCTTGGGCTGATAGACCAGCGATGGCAGGAAAATAATTATAGGACATTTCCCGCCACCGGCAGATTTTGTATGGTCGGCGACCCACAGCAATCTATCTACAGTGACCGCACCGATGTTTCCACCTATTTAAAAATACATAACGATCTTATAAACAACGGTATAGCCCACAAATTGACCTTCTCTATAACCAAAAGATTTAGCAAAAATATCGCAGAAAATCTAAACAACTTTTTTCCAGAAATATTTGACGGAAAAAATGGCCAGATCAGTTTCGTAAAATTGGGCTCGGAAAAAGTTTCCCAAGCATCCAGTCCTTGGTCAAAAATACGGGTAAATGTGATAAATAGTACGAAAAATGAAAATCCATTGGAGCCAGAAATAAATGCCATAAAGTCCCTATTTTCCCATAAAATTCCAGAAAATTTTCAAGTTTCCCAGTGGTCGAATATCGCCATCCTATGTCCCAGAAGATCTTGGCTTACAGAAATTAAAGAAACATTTAGTCGGTGTAATTTTTTGCCAAAAATGCAAAATCACTCCCATGATACAACCTACGCAGATAACATAATTTTTTCCTGGCTGACTGCAATTTTAGTATGTATCTGCGAACCGGATAACACCTTCGAATTCGCCGGAGTTTTGCACGAAATATTTACGATAAAAGATAGTACGGCGGCCACTCATTTTAGAATGGAAAAGGATGAAAATATCCATGGAATAGAAAATGCTCTGGAAACACTGAGATCAGAAACGTATACCCATAGCATCAGCTCAGTTATCCAGGAAATAGTGCTATCGTTCTACCTCATAGACAAGGCCTTAACAATATCTCCAAACTCCAAAGATGAAATTTTTTCAACCCTGGATTACGTGTTCACTGCAGCCAACGAGGCCGACATGAATAATATGCCAATGGTAGAGTTTTGCGACACACTGAAAAAACTTCTTGGGGAAAAACAACCACCGGAGGAAATCGATCCAAATGCGGTGCAGCTGTACACATTCCATAAAGCCAAAGGCCTTGAATGGGAAGTAGTTATATTGCCATTTCTATTCCGAGGAAAAAAGCAACATGAATCACCGTTCCCAAGGCTAATGAAAACCGAATTTGGCCAAAAAATAATGATGAATTCCATCCAGGAAACCAAACATAGAGATGGCCAAAAAATAAAGCTCCGTCAAAACGATGAACGCCTTGCATATGTAGCACTTACGAGACAAAAATCCATAACCATATTCATCGATGATCGATCCATTTTCCAAAACACCTCTGGCTCCATCGCAGATATATTAAAGCTAACCGACGAAACATCCAGCAGCTTTAGGTTGTTTAATAATTTGAGCGAATTCTGTCATGAATCAGCGGAACCATCAAAACCAAATACTGATACAAATTTAACCATAAAAAAATATCAATGCAATAACACCAACGGCCTCAGCCATCAAGACTACATAGCCTATGACAAAATTTCTCCCAGTTTATCCGACCTCCATTCCACAACCATCGATGAAAATATCATACCAAAAGAATCTGATGAACAGGGAATAACCTACGGTCTGCTTTGGCATGAAACCATGAATTCAATCCCATGGAATGGAAAAAATTTCAAACAATTTATGCTAAAAATAATCGATGAAACCGACAATGGGCGCCTTGGACTGGAAATAGATAGGCTGATCCATTGCCAACCGCTTATGCAGCTTATAAACTCCTCGGATTTAATTTTTACCGAATATTCATTTTTCCTTCCCCAGGGAAAACCCACAGTGATAGATGGCCGGATCGATATGCTTTTAAAATCTAAAAATAACCTGCAAATAATCGATTGGAAAACCGATCTCTCTCCAAAAGAAATCCACTTCAGGGAAAACTATTTCCATCAAATGGCACTCTATGGCCAAGCCCTGGATAAAATCTTTAACCTAACTCCAGAAAAATACATATACAGCACTTATTTTGGGAAATTAATAAAAATGTAGGTCAGTTTTGCAAGGAAACCTTGACTTTAAACCAAGCAAGTTGACTATTTAGGCTATAGTAGGGGGTCGTAGCTTAGTTGGTAGAGCGCGTCGTTCGCAATGACGAGGTCGTCGGTTCGAATCCGATCGACTCCACCAGACGGCAATTATAAATATAAATTTTACATAATTGTATATATATCAATGATAAAAAACCAGAAAAAATGTTAGGTAAATTATTACGCTCCCTAAGAGATAGAATTTTTCCCTTTAGCAAAAGCATAAGTAAGAAGGCTCTGGCTGAGTTGCCATTGTTTAAGTTCCAAGGAGAAATCATTGTAATAGATTCCATCACAGGAGCAGAGCAAGCTGTGCTTTTATTATTGAAGCATAGCCTGTTAGGATTCGATACCGAGAGCAGGCCTGCTTTCCGTAAAGGAGAAAGTTATCCACCATCTTTGGTTCAAATTTCCACGGACAAATCGGTATATTTGTTTAAATTATCAAAACTGAATGGAATAAAAGAACTACAACCAATACTAGAATCTCAGGAGGTAAAGAAAGTTGGCATAGCCATAAGGGATGATATCAATAAGCTCAAGGAACTCGGCAATTTTAAAGATGCTGGCTTCGTAGATATAAGCGACCTCACCAAAACCCTGGATATAAAAAATACTGGCCTGAATAGTCTCGCCGGCATTTTTTTGAAATATAGGATATCAAAATCATCCCAGGTAACGGATTGGTCTCAGGAAAATCTATCTTCTAAACAAATTACCTACGCCGCCACAGATGCCTGGGTAAGTAGAGAACTATTCATTAAAGTCAAAGAATTCGCAACAAAATAGATGGGGAGAGAAAAATTTTTAAGAGCTGATGAACTGCTCGTCAAAGATGGTTTGGTTGCCAGTAAAAATCTAGCCCAGGTTCTAATAATGGCTGGAAAAGTCCGGGCTTCGACCGATGATGTGGTGGATAAACCGAGCAGAAAATTTCCACTAGGTCAAAGGTTTTTAATAGATTCACCTCCGAAATTTGTGAGCAGAGCAGGGGAAAAATTGGCCTATTTTATAGATACATTCGGCATTAAAATCACCGATTGTATATGTCTTGATGTGGGAGCATCCACCGGTGGATTTTCGGACTGTCTACTGCAGAATGGCGCAAAAACTGTGGTTGGCATCGATGTGGGCTATGGCCAGCTTCACTACAAACTCCAAAAAAACCCTCGGATGATAAATTTGGAAAAAATCAATGCCAGGACAGTTGTTTCCAATATGTTGCCATTCAATAAATTCGATGTTATTGTAATGGATTTATCTTTTATATCATTAAAACTTGTATTGGAGAATATCTGGAAACTTTTAGAGACCAATGGCATTTTAATAGCTTTAATAAAACCTCAATTTGAAGCCGGTAAACAGGATGTGGATAAACATGCTGGAATAATCAAAGATCGATCACTTCAGGAAAAAATAAGGGATGATATTCTGGAATTTTCCCTAAGTAGACTCAAAAATATCCTACCATTGGGAATTGTGGATTCTCCAATAGCCGGTACCGATGGAAACCGTGAGTTCCTGCTGGGTATGAAAAAACTCATATCAACAGAACCATAAAATATCATAGAGTGGTAAATATATAAACTATAAATATTTTTTTAACTATTCTCCTAACCATGCTGTGGATACGAAAATAAAATATCCCAAGGTCAAGTAAGATTGTAAATATTAATATTTAGCCGATGGATTATGTAAAATAAATATGATAAAATTTTATTCTAAAGAATATTGTAAGTCCAGCATTCTTAGTTACAATACCAACCATGGATGTTGCTTTTTTTGATTTAAATGATTGGGAGGTCCAGGCCATAACTGACTATCTGGCTAAAACTGATTTAAAAATCCTATGCTTGGATAGAGAAATTCCCACTGCCGAGAAGCTTGAAAAAATAAAATCGGCGGAAATTTTATCGGTTTTCCTATCCCAAATTTCCAAAGAATTGATGGATATATTGCCAAATTTAAAAGCCATTAGTTTGAGGACCACAGGCTTCGATTATGTGGATCTAGCCCAGGCCAATGGAAGGGGAATAAAAATCGCAAACGTCCCATCCTATGGCGAAAATACCGTCGCAGAATATGCTTTTGCCCTATTGCTTGATATAGCCAGAAAAATTCACATCTCCTATTCCCAGAGCACCCTAGGGGCCTTCCGTCGGGATAATGTTACCGGCGTGGATCTGGTTGATAAAACCATTGGCATAATTGGCACCGGCCGCATAGGGAGAAATACGGTAAGAATGGCCCATGGATTCGGTATGAAAATCCTAGCCTATGATCCCTATCCGAACAACGACATCATTAATCAATATAATGTAAAATATGTTTCTCTGGAAGAAATCCTGACCACCGCCGATGCAATATCTCTGCATGTTAGATCGGAAGAGCACACGTCTGAACTCCAGTCACC
>JAIRXD010000024.1 GCA_031268545.1 Puniceicoccales bacterium
CACTGGAAGAAGCGGCCGGTAGTCTAGGTTGCCGTGGGTTGAAAAGATTTCTTAAAATAACCTTTCCTCTTTTGAGGCCTGGTATATTTGCCGGATGTACATTGATCTTTATCTGGTCCTTTACCGAATTGGGAGTGCCACTTATGTTTGACTATAATCGAGTAACACCTGTGCAGATCTACTTAGGACTGAAAGATATAGGCAATAACCCACTGCCATTTGCATTGGTTTCTGTCATGCTGGGATTTTCGGTATTATTTTACATTCTCGGAAAAGGCTTACTTGGGAAACAAAACTTTTCTATGATGGCTAAATCATCCCACATGTCCGGCCCGAAGGACATATCCATATTCAAGCAATTGCTATGCGTTGGTTCATTTTTGATTATTATTCTGGCCGCACTGTTACCACACCTGGCCGTGATCATAAAATCGTTCTCTGCCGACTGGTATGATTCCATATTTCCAAAAATATTTACCATTGATAACTACAGAAATGCCCTTAGCCGTCCATTGACACTGCCATCCATAAAAAACAGCCTTATATACTCCAGTGCAGCAACCATCGGCACAATCCTGCTTGGGACAGCAATAGCTTTTGTAGTGGTCAGGACAAAATTGCCCGGCCGCCACCTGCTGGATGCTTTGGCAATGTTACCATTGGCAGTACCCGGGCTGGTGATGGCCTTCGGCTATCTAGCAATGACCCAGACCGGCCGCAGCTTTGAAGCTCTTAATCCCATAGAAAATCCAACGATTCTGCTGATCATAGCCTATGTGGTCAGAAAAATTCCCTTTGCCGTTCGTTCGGCCATGGCCGGCTTACAACAAACCAGCATAACCTATGAGGAAGCTGCTCAATGCCTTGGCTGCCATCCATTTAAGACATCACTAAAAATTACATTTCCGCTAATCATGGCAAACCTAATGTCCGGAGGCCTACTGGTATTCTCCCAGGCAATGCTAGAGGTATCGGACTCCATAATCTTGGCCCAAAAACAACAATATTATCCCATTACCAAAGCAATCTACGAACTGATGCATATGCTATCCGATGGCCCGCTTTTAGCCTGCGCCCTGGGGGTCTGGGCCATGACATTTCTGTCAGTTACAGTCATCGGCGCTTCATCCATAATGGACAAAAGCTTTGGAACAATATTCCGTATGTGAAATATTTATGGCATTATTACATGTTGCAAAATTCAATGATGTTAGTAGAATACTATTGACATTGGTATGGCGAATTTAAGAAAATATCCCGTGTTTCCGTTATTCATTGATATATGGCGAATGAGTGTATAGAAGTTATTGGTAGAGTTATTACAGTCCTTCCTGGGACGATGTTTCGAGTAGAGTTAGAGAATGGACATGTGGTTTTAGCACATATATCTGGTAAACTTAGGAAAAATTTCATCAAGCTCACCATAGGCGACAAAGTTCGCATGGAAATGTGTCCCCATGATTTGGATAAGGCTCGCATTATCTTTAGATTGAAAAATGCTACCATACAAAAAAATACCCCCATTCGCAGCTTCGGGCCAAAACGCAACTAATTTCCAAAAAACCAATGGATGACACCATCGTAGCTTTGGCCACACCGCTAGGTTGCTCTGCCATAGCTAAAGTAAGGGCCAGTGGACCTCTATGCCTTGACATTATAAAAACGGCATTCTCTAGAACAGAAGTAGAGCCACGCCATGCCTATCTGGATAATTTTGTGACACCACAGAACGAAATTGTTGATCAGGTTATATTTCTATTTTTCGATGCATCCCATTCCTACACCGGCCAGGATAGCCTGGAGATAGATTGCCATGGCAATCCCATCATTATCACGAAGATAACGGATACTCTATGTGATCTTGGCTGTAGAATTGCAAACCCAGGAGAATTTACCCGACGCGCCTTCCTAAATCGAAGGTTGGACCTATGCCAGGCCGAAGCCGTCCTGGATGTGATCCATGCTAAAAGCGAAAGGGCCCTTGCCATAGCCCAACGGCAACTTGGCGGCGTCCTTGGTCACAAAATTTCTGAAATAAGCTCAACCCTAATTCGAGTTCTAGCAGCCATAGAGGCCTGCCTGGATTTTCCCGATGAGGAGATAGTCTTTGATCAAAATATTTATCAAATTGCCCTAAAGGTTTCCCAGGATCTTCGGAGGTTTATCGATACAAATTTTTATAAAAATTCTCTGGAGAATGGCATAAATATGGTCATAGTAGGTAGGCCAAACGCAGGCAAAAGTAGCCTATTGAATGCTCTGCTGAACATTGATCGGGCCATAGTCAGTCCAGAACCAGGAACCACCCGGGACTTTATTTCCGAAACCATCAAAGCTGGCCCCGATATCATAAAAATTTACGACACGGCGGGAATAAGACCACCGAAATCATCTCTGGAAAAGATCGGCATAGATAAAACCATTGAGCTCGCATCCAACTGCGATTTGATTCTCCTAGTCCTTGATATCACTACACCTGATGGTATTCTGGATGAGTTTAAGCAATTATCTATCAAAAAACCATCTCTGGTGGTGCTGAACAAGATCGATCTGGGCGATGGCCTGGCAGTGGAAATTCCTCCTGGTATCGAAAGTGTAAAAATTTCTACAAAGACCGGCCATGGATTGGATAGCCTCAGGCTTGCCCTTGCCAGGATAATTACCGAAAAAAATCTGATGCCATCGGAAGATGAATTCATCGTAAACTCCAGACATGTGCAAATTCTATCCAAGGCCAAAACCTATCTTGATCTAGCCATCCACAGGCTTGCCCAGAGCAATGATCTTGAATTGGCAGCCAGCGATCTAAGATTGGGCCTGGAAACCCTTGGTGAAATAACCGGCAAATATGACAACGAAAATATGCTCGATGAGCTATTTGGTCAATTCTGCATAGGGAAATAGGAAAACTAAACAGTTATATTTCTGGCAATGGCTCTTTCAGCTTCACCCTCTTCCTGAATCGCTTGGGCAGCTCTTTCAAAAGCATCCTTGACCTGTTTAACCAATGCCTGGATATCCGACAACTGGTTTTCTTGAATGGTTTTTAGGAAATTATCTCTAGCATCGGCCTGGGTTTTTATCACATCGATTTCCATGGCATTTTTGGCCATTTTTGCCTGTTCACTTCCAGCTGCCAGCTGATATAATGCATTATAAAATTGCATTGCATTTGAAATAGCGCTTTGAATTCTCCTGGACTGCATAACAAATTTATCAACAAATTTCGTTAATTTGGAAAACTTTTTTATATGCTTTGCCACCTTCATAGCTTTTGAAACAGCATCCGTGCCCTTGCCTATGGTTTTACCAATGTCACTAAGGTCATCGACATTTTTTGATACGGCACCAGCAGTATCAGTAACATTGTCAATTAAGCCCTTGAGATCGTCCAAACTTGATATGATGTCCGTATCAATTTTACTACCAAGGTCACTAAATTTATCTGATATACTGGATACGCTTTTCATGGCTTCTTGCATCTTACTTACGGCCTTTTGAGCCAGCTCTTGTGCCTCTGTGGCGACTTTCATCACATCGTCAATATTATCTCCATTTTTGAGCATATTGAGCGCATTAGTTGATTTAGTAAGGGCATCGGCAGCCAAGTTACAGGCTTCCTGAGCTGAATCTATCGCATTCGACATCACCTTTGTCATATCCGCCGCGATGTCACCAATATCCTCTACGGTATCCAATGCCTTCATGGCTGAACTCATTGTTTTTGTCATTGTTTCCGTCGCTTTTTGCGTAACTTTGGCAATCTTTTCGGCATTTCCAACCATATCCGAAGCAGTATCGGCGGCTTTGATGGCCGCCTGGCCACTTTTAACAGCTGCTTGCTGGGCACCGGATGACACATTACCAGCAACAATTTCACCTACCATCAATGCAATATCTATTGCTATTGCAAGGCCTTTCTTAGCTCCACCAT
>JAIRXD010000021.1 GCA_031268545.1 Puniceicoccales bacterium
GCTTGGCCTCCTTCGTTGGCTTCTTATTGGCCACAGCTTTGACTTCCTTCTTCGATGACGGCTTGGCCTCCTTCGTTGGCTTCTTATTGGCCACAGCTTTGACTTCCTTCTTCGGTGACGGCTTGGCCTCCTTCGTTGGCTTCTTATTGGCCTCCTTCTTAGGTTTCTTTAGCCCCTGGCTTCCAGAATTAGTGCTAGAACTATTAACAGACAACATTGCAACCTGATGCTGATGGTCATGCTTCGTAGCCTTGATCAATCGCTTCTTGGATAGCTTTTTATTATCTTTCTTGGATGTATTTTTGATTTTTTTCTTGACTGATTTAGACGCCTTTACGTTCTTTGCCATGCTTCCAGTAGGATTAGCACAACAAATAAGGCAACCAATACACCAAATTAATTTTATTTTCCAGTCCATACCTGTTTCTATTAAAACAAAATTTTACAAAATGGCAAATATGATTATACTGATAAATGCGATTTGATATTGTAAAATGATTACAGCGTTTAATCATGATAAATCTTTATGGGCAATCCTATAAGATTGTATCAATAAATTTGAATGTTGTTTTCATGCAATCTTGTGATATGCATGGGAAATAGTAAAAATGTATTTTAAAGATTTAAATAATTCTAAAACGATAGGAGCTAACTCGCTTTTCATATCCATTGGTTCATTCAATATTGTTGTCGATGCTGGAATGGATCCAAAGCTTGCTGGGCTTAAAGCACTTCCAAATTTTGACCAGCTAGAGAAATTTTCCCTAGATCTGGTGCTGATAACCCATTGCCACCTGGATCACATAGGAAGTTTACCGATTTTACTGAGGGATCAACCACAGGCAAGAATATTGCTATCGCCTCCATCGCGACTGATTCTTCCCATAATGCTGGATAATGCAATCACAGTTATGAAACACCAACGAGATGAACGCGGTATCAAAGAATATCCTCTCTATGGCAAAACGGAAATCTCGTCCCTGGAAGAGTTTTTTCTAGAGATGCCCAATGGCCGAACAAAGGTTTTTAAAAAATTAAACGATGAAATACGGATAACCTTCGTCCATGATGGTCATATATGTGGTGCCAGCGGAGTGTTAATTGAACATAGGCATAGGAAAATATTTTTTTCCGGTGATGTACTATTCCGGGATCAGATAACTCTTCCAGGAGCTTTATGGCCAAAGGAAAAACTCGATGTACTGGTCATGGAGACCACCCGCGGGAACACCAAGCGTAGAGAAAATCATTCCATCCAGCAGGAAATAAATGGCCTGATTTCAAGAATTAATGCGACCATAGAGAAAGGTGGCTCGGTGCTAATCCCTTCCTTTGCTCTGGGAAGAATGCAGGAGGTCCTCAGCATACTAAATGATGCAAGGAAAAAAAAACAGCTGATAAAAAATGTGCGTATAGTCTGTTCTGGCCTTGGATTGACGCTGGTCGATGTCTTTGATAAAATCTCGAAAAAGTATGGATTGATAAATTTTAAAAAGAGCATCCTGAAGGATCTTAATGTGAAACCACTGCTAAAAATAGAATATCTTCACCCGGGTAAAAAACCAGCAGAATCGACAATTTTTGTGGTCAGCAGCGGGATGATGACGGAAAATACACCCTCCTATAACATAGCAGCCTGCTTGCTTAATGACAGCAACAATTCCATATGTTTCGTGGGTTACTGCGATAAGGATACGCCGGGTGGTAAGCTACTTGCTAGTACCAAAGGTCATTCATTCCTGTTCGATACATTGAACAGGTCCATAGAAATCAATGCCCATGTAGAACATTTTGATCTGAGTGGCCATGCCGAAAGAGATGAACTACTGCAACATGCCATCGATTTTAATCCCCGGGCCATAGTGCTTACCCATGGGGAAAATGTTTCTAGAGAATGGTTTTTTGATGAACTACTCGACCGATCTCCCAATACAAAGATAGTAGATCCAGAGATAGGTATAGAATACAATATATAGACTGGTCTTAGCAAATCATCATTTTACAAGCGAAGCTAACATTTCGAAAAATTTATATTTTTCAGCAATCCTTTTCTCCGACAGTTCCACCAACATATCGGACCTCTCTTTATTACTACGACTTAGCAAATTAAACCTGGTTTCCGCTTGCATATACTCTGCCAAAGAAACTTTTGAAAATTTCGAATCCAAACTAAAGGCGGGTTTACCTTCGCTGGCATTTCTAGGATCAAATCTATAGAGCGGCCAATGGCCAGAATCAACGGCTTTCTTTTGCTGTTCCAGAGCTTTTCTCATATCGAATCCATGGGCAATGCAATGACAGTAAGCTATTATTATCGACGGTCCATCGTAGGATTCAGCTTCAACAAAGGCCCTAACCGTATGGCCGTCATTGGCTCCGAAGGCTACCTGAGCTACATATATATTTCCATAACTGACAGATAACATCCCCAGGTCTTTTTTGGCCATGGCTTTGCCATTGGCTGCAAATTTCGCCACAGCTCCCATCGGAGTAGCCTTGGATTGCTGGCCTCCGGTATTCGAATATACCTCGGTATCAAGGACTAAAACATTGACATTTTTTCCACTGGCCAGTACGTGGTCGAGACCACCGTAGCCTATGTCGTAGGCCCAACCATCGCCACCGACAATCCAAACGGATTTATTGATTAAATTATCTGCCAAATCAAATAATAGTTTTGATTCCAAATCATTGCAAGAAATCAACCTGCGTTTCAACTCCTGGATTCTAGACCTCTGGGCTTCTATCTCCGAATGTTTTGTCTGGGGCGATGTGGTTAACCCATGGACGAAATCGTCACCTAATTCGGAGGATTTTTTCAATAATAAATCCTTGGCCATGGCTTGCTTTTTATCCACAGCCACACGAATGCCGAAGCCAAATTCAGCATTGTCTTCAAAGAGAGAGTTTGCCCAGGCCGGCCCCCGGCCATTATCGTTCATCGCATAGGGAGTGGTGGGTAAATTTCCGCCATAAATCGACGAGCAACCGGTGGCATTGGCAATGATTGCTCGATCACCAAATAACTGGGTTAGCAGTTTTATATAGGGAGTTTCACCGCAACCAGCACAGGCTCCGGAAAATTCAAACAGTGGCTGACGAAACTGTGTAGATTTCACGTCATAGGTACTAATATCGCTGTTATCATAGGGAAGTTTTTCGAAAAATTTATAATTTATCTGCTCCCTAGCGCCAAGGGTTTCTATGGGCTGCATCTCTAGAGCCCTGGCTTCGGTGGTCTTATTTTTGGCCGGGCACACCTCGGCACATAAACCACAACCGGTGCACTCCTCCGGTGAAACCTGGACGGTAAATCCGAGATCAATCACATCCTTGGATCTAAAATTCACTGACCTAAATTCATCCGGTTGATCATCGAGTAAATTTTTTGCATAGTGCTTAGATCTAATCGCCCCATGGGGACATACAAAGGAACACTTATTGCACTGGATGCAAATATCCGGATTCCAGCCAGGGATTTCCTGGGCAATGCCACGCTTTTCCCATCTAGCCGTGCCGGCCGGCCAACTCCCATCCACCGGGAATGCGCTGACAGGTAATTCATCTCCCTGCATAGCTATCATCTTCGCTATCACATCGTTAATGAATGCTGGGGCATTGCTATCCATGGGATTGGCCATCGGCTTACCATTGAATATATCGCATACTTTCAGCTCAAATAGACGGTCCAATGTGGCATCGACCGCATTGAAGTTCTTCTGAATAATCTGCTCTCCTTTCCTGGCGTAGGTTTTTTGGATAGATTGTTTTATTTTTTCCATGGCCTCCGCTCTGGGAAGGACCCCTGAGATGGCAAAAAAACAGGTCTGCATTATGGTATTTATCCTTCCACCCATGCCAGATTTGCGTGCCACATCGTAGGCATCTATGGCATAAAGTTTTATCTTTTTATTAAAAATACACTCTTGGACTTCTCTTGGCAATGAAGCCCAAACATGATCACTGCTAAATGGGGTATTCAATAGCAATGTGCCTCCATAGCGCAAATACTTAAGTATATCGTATCTCTCGATGAATGAAAACTGGTGACAGGCCAGGAAATCGGCACTGGTTATCAGGTATGGTTCCTCCACCGGCCGATCACCAAAGCGCAAATGGGATACGGTCATGGCTCCGGATTTTTTTGAATCATAGACAAAATAGGCCTGGACAAAGCGGTTGGTTTCGGTGCCTATGATTTTGATGGTGTTCTTATTAGCCCCCACAGTGCCATCCGAACCAAGTCCAAAAAATATCGCCTCAAATATCCCTTCGGAGGGCAGTTGAAAGGCCCTATCATAGGCCAAAGATTTTTTTGTCACATCATCATCTATGCCGATCGAAAAATGGTTTCGTGGTGATGATCGATCCAGCTCGTCAAAAATAGCTCTTACCATGGCCGGTGAAAAATCCTTTGAGCCCAGTCCGTATCTACCACCGATCACCAAGGGATTGAATGATTCAGGCAGAATGCCATTATTTTTTGCTTCAAAAATCGCCGATATCACATCTAGGTATAGGGGCTCGCCGACAGCCCCGGGCTCCTTGGTTCTATCCAGCACAGCGATTGCCTTTATACTAGTTGGCAAGAGCTTAGCAAAATGCTCAATGGAAAATGGCCTGAATAATCTGACCTTGATCAGACCCACATGGCCACCATTGCCATTCAAAAAATCCACAACATTTTTAACCACTTCTCCGGAAGACCCCATGCAGATTATCACCCTATCGGGATTATCATCTCCATAATATTGAAAAATTTCATACTTCCTACCGGTTAAGGTATAGAATTTATTCATATATTTTTCGACTATTCCGGGCACTGCATCGTAGAACCGATTGGTAGCTTCCCTGCCCTGAAAGAACACATCCGGATTCTGGGCTGTACCTCTTATAAATGGATTCTCCGGTGCCAATGATCTTATCCGATGCCCGGTAAGGAGATCTATGTTCATCATTTTATGCAAATCATTATCGGTCAATGGCTTGTACATGTTGATCTCATGGGATGTTCTGAAACCATCGAAGAAATGTATGAATGGAATCCGAGATTCCAGCGTAGATACCTGGGCTATACAGGCCAGATCCTGAGCTTCTTGCACCGAACCCGAGGCCAGCAGTGCGAATCCTGTCTGGCGACAGGCCATCACATCGGAGTGATCACAGAAAATTGACAAGGCATGGGTGGCTAAACTCCTGGCAGTCACATGCATACAAAACGGCATTAGTTCGCCTGCAATTTTGTACATATTGGGAATCATAAGCAATAGGCCCTGGGAAGCCGTAAATGTGGTCGATAGAACACCGCATTGCAGCGCTCCATGCAGGGCACCAGCGACACCAGCTTCGGATTCAAGCTGCGACAGCTCAGGGATTTGACCAAAAATATTTTTCTTTCCAGCCGTAGCCCATTCATCGGAAAATTCTGCCATGGGAGAGGATGGAGTTATTGGATAAATCGCTATCAATTCACTCAATCTATAGGCCACACTGGCCACAGCTTCGTTCGCGTCGGAAATGACGAAATCTTTATCAATCATAATGATTAGAATACTTTTATTGTTTAAATATTTTCAACGTCAATCGTCTTTATACTAGGACTTGCAATATCTTATTTAATATGATATTATCTATCTGTCGTGTTTATTGGTGAAAAATGCTTGCATTCACCCGTAAACATAATTTAGGATAATAAACGTAATATAGTCATCTATAAGTATTTATAAAATATGGCACAGGAACAAACCCAGGAATTCAGTAAGTTAAGGCGGATATTTTTTCCATTGCATACCTATGAGTTGAAAAAAGCTCTGCCAATGAGTTTGATATTCTTTTGTATCTTATTCAATTATACATGTTTGAGAAACATTAAGGACAGTTTGATAGTAACCGGACCAGGATCCGATGCAGAGGTTATTCCATTCATAAAGGGATTTTGCGTCGTACCATCGGCCATAATATTCATGTTACTCTATGCCAAAGCGAGTAATATTCTGAGCAATGAAAAGCTGTTTTATTTTTCATTGACACCTTTTATAGTTTTTTTTGGAGCATTTGCCTATCTGATATATCCAAATTTAGACGTGCTTCATCCTTCCCTGGAGACAATGACTGCATGGCGTGCATCGGCTCCAAAATTTCTCTATTGGCCCATTGCAATAATTGGGAACTGGTCCTATGTATTATTTTTTATATTGGCAGAATTATGGGGTGGAGTTCTCCTATCTCTTTCATTTTGGCAATTTGCGAATCAAATAACCAAGACATCCGAAGCCAAAAGAATGTATTCTTTCTTTGGATTGATGGCCCAGATGGCTGTGTTAGCCTCGGGCATCGTCGGTGAACATTTTTCAAATATAAAAAGCAAAGTGGGCGTTGGTGTGGACCCTTGGCAGATTTCGTTAAACTGGCTGATGGGCATCGTAGTGATTCTTGGAATAGTAGCCATGGTGACATTTCGCTGGATATATGTTCATGTGCTCACCGATAAACGCTTCTATGATAAACCAGAATTACCAGGCAACTCCGGTGGAAAGAAAAAGAAAAGCATACCGCTATCTCAGAGTTTCAAGATAATATTCACTTCACCCTATATTGGTTTGATTGCAGCCCTGGTGGTATGCTATGGCATCAGTAT
>JAIRXD010000056.1 GCA_031268545.1 Puniceicoccales bacterium
GTCTCGTAGAGTTTCTGTAACTCGGTGATTGATTTATCGCTGGGATTGAGTTCTATATTTGGCATTTGAATGGAAGATTTTGCTGCTTCGACCATACCATTGATAGTCTTTTGGAAGAAGCCGTTAATGAATTTTACTGCACTGGTTACCATATTTAATTCAGGGGCTTTCGCCATGGAAGATAGGAATGATGAGATCAGATATCCACCGCCATAGGCGTAGAAATCCGATTGTATTTGTTTTACAATTTCCTCCCAGCTAGATACATTGTGAAATTTTTTTGAATAATTTATATTGAATTCTTTATTGTCTTTCTTGCCTTTGGAGAAGTTCAGGAAATTGATGGTTTTGATCCTAATTATGACCGTTTGGGCAACGAAATTGCAGCTGTATTTTTCTTCATTGGCCTCGTTGATTTTGGCAATCTTCTCATCATTACTTTTGGTGAGTTTATCAATAAATATCTCCATATTGCTAATTGAGATCGGGTGACGAGAAATCCACAGTTCCCTGATATTTAACGTGATATTGTCGATGATCATAGATTTTTTTACTATCTGTATAGGTGAAAATTTTCCGTATATGCTGTCGAAATTTGCGAGATCAATGTAGGCGAAGCGGTTTTTGGGATTCTGTATGGTTAGGTCACGAAAATCTATGATCCCCTTAAATATATTACATCGAGATTTTTTGACAATTATAGGGAAGCCAAGTCTGTACGTGGAGTAAATTTTTATGGCATTGGGCAGCCATAGGTTGAGGGATAGCATCAGCGCCAACAGTAATACGGAACTCAGGTAAATGATGATAAATATTGCATTGATCAGTTTTTTCCAGATTGATACACCGGAGGACAAAATCCTAAAGGGCCACAATAAAAAATAGAACATGAGAATTAATTTTTTATAAATTTATAATAATTTATCCAGGCATCAAATGTTTTATTTACTTTAGAGGCCGATAATTGGGTGTGGAGTGATTCCATAGGAAACGGTTTTGGCCCCAGCCTATTGATCGGTATTTTTTGTATTTTTTTGTAGAAAATTGCTAGCATTTGTTTTTTGGGAACAGAAATTGCTACATATTTTTGTAGATAGGAGTTAATAAATTATGGCAAAAATTTTAGGCATAGATCTTGGGACGACCAATTCATGCATGGCGGTCATGGAAGGTGGCGAAGCAGTGGTCATTCCAAATTCCGAGGGGGCGAGGACAACGCCGTCGGTGGTTGCTTTCACCAAGTCTGGAGACAGGCTTGTGGGGCAAGCTGCTAAGCGTCAGGCAATTACAAATCCGCGAAACACTATTTTTTCTGCAAAACGCCTGATTGGGCATAAATACGATGAGATCAAGGAGCTGGCCGATTCGCTGCCCTATAAGGTGGTGGCGGGGAAGAATAGTGCCGCTTGTATAGAGTGTAAAATAGGCGATAAAGCCGAAATATTATCACCGGAACAGATATCGTCGATGATTTTGGCAAAATTAAAAGCCGATGCAGAGGCCTATTTAGGAGAAAAAGTTACCCAGGCGGTCATAACCGTACCTGCCTATTTTAACGATGCCCAGCGCCAGGCAACCAAGGATGCCGGTACCATTGCCGGCCTTGAGGTTCTGCGCATTATAAATGAACCAACCGCAGCTTCGTTGGCCTATGGTCTGGATAAGAAAGGAGAGAAGAAGATCGCTATCTATGATTTGGGTGGCGGTACCTTCGATATATCGATTCTGGAAATAGGGGATGGAGTGTTCGAAGTTAAAGCGACCAATGGGGATACGCATCTCGGTGGCGATGATTGGGACATGGCAGTTATCAACTGGTTGGCCGATGGTTTTAAAAAGGAAAATGGCATCGATCTAAGGAATGATCCGGTTGCCCATCAGCGACTTAAGGAGGAGGCTGAGAAGGCAAAAATTGCTCTATCTTCGGCCCAGCAGACCGATATAAATTTACCGTTTATCACCGCCGATGCCAGTGGACCAAAACATCTTAACATTACTTTGAGTAGGTCGCAGCTTGAACAGATCTGCGATGACCTTTATCAAAGAACTATTGCTCCCTGCAGAAATTGTTTGAAGGATGCTGGGTTTAGCGCTTCGGATGTAAATGAATTGGTGTTGGTTGGTGGCATGACTCGGTCGCCGAAGGTTATCGAAATCGCCAAGCAGATAGCTGGAAAAGAACCCCATCAAGGTGTCAATCCGGATGAAGTCGTTGCCGTGGGTGCAGCAATCCAGGGTGGCGTTTTGAAGGGCGAAGTCACCGATGTATTGTTGCTTGACGTGACGCCATTGACCCTGGGCATCGAAACCGCTGGTGCCGTGTCAACGCCGATGATAGAGCGCAATACTACAATTCCTACCAAAAAAACCCAGGTATTTTCTACCTATGCCGATAACCAGACCGCGGTGGATATAAAGATTCTTCAGGGGGAGCGTCCCATGGCAAAGGATAATAAGATGCTGGGTATCTTCAGGTTGGATGGCATTCCCATTGCCCAAAGGGGTCTGCCTCAAATAGAAGTTACCTTTGATATAGATGCCAGCGGTATTTTAAATGTATCGGCCAAGGATCTGGGCAGTGGCAAAAATCAGCGTATAACCATTTCCGGAGCCTCTGGATTATCCGAGGACGAGGTGGAAAAACTGAGAAAGGAAGCGGAGAAATTTGCCGAGGAAGATAAAAAAGAAAAGGAAAAGGTTGAGGTTAGAAACAACTTGGATTCGTTTATCTATCAGACCGAAAAGCAGATAAAGGATACGGCAGATAAACTTTCCGAGGAAGATAAAAAGAAACTCGAGGCTGCTGTGAGCGATGCCAAGAAAGTTTTTGAAACCAAGGAAGCGTCGGTGGATGAATTGAAATCCGCCCAGGAGGCACTGACAAAGGTTTTTCAGGAAATGGCCCAGGAACTGTATAAAAATATCCAACCTAAGGATTCGAACGATGAGACATCCCAGTCATCCGAAGGGACATCGAAGGAAGGTGTCATGGATGCAGATTTTGAGGTCATAGATGATAATAAAAAGTAAAAAGTGGGAATGTTGGATAAAACATTTTAACATTGGAAAATATTATGAATATGAATGAAAATATACAACCATTAGGTGATCGGATTCTCGTCAAGCAGGCCGATGAGAAGGAGCAAATTAAAGGTGGAATAATCATACCAGATTCGGCAAGAGAAAAATCTCAGGAAGCTACCATTATAGCCCTTGGGACTGGTAAACGAGATGAAGAAGGCGAGAGGATCGAATTCGACGTGAAAGTCGGTGATCGGGTTTTGGTAAGTAAATATGGTGGCACCGAGGTCAAGCTTGGCGATGAAACCTATTCGTTACTCAGGAGCGATGATCTGTTGGCCATACTTAAATAACATATTAACAACTAGGAGAATAAAATTATGTCAAAACAATTAATATTCGATGAGCAGGCACGCAAAAAAATATCAGATGGCGTGTCTATTTTAGCGAAGGCTGTCAAAATTACACTGGGGCCTAAGGGTCGCAATGTCTTAATAGATAAGAAGTTTGGTGCACCAACCATCACTAAGGATGGAGTCACTGTGGCAAAGGAGATCGAATTGAAGGATCCCTTCGAAAACATTGGAGCCCAGATGGTCAAGGAGGTAGCTTCGAAGACCTCTGATAATGCCGGCGATGGAACCACCACTGCCACGGTTCTGGCCGAAGCTATTTTCCGTGAGGGTCTGAGAAATGTGGCCTCCGGTGCCAATCCAATTTTCCTCAAAAGAGGTATAGATAAAGCGGTGGAAGCTGTTGTGGCAGAACTGGCTAAGACTTCCAAGAAGGTCAATGAGACCGGTGAGATTCGCCAGGTTGCCACGGTTTCGGCCAACTGGGACGAAGAAATCGGAAAAATCATTGCCGAAGCGATGGAAAAAGTTGGCAAGGATGGAACCATAACCGTCGAGGAAGCCAAGAGCATAGAGACTACCCTGGAGGTGGTTGAGGGTATGCAGTTCGATAAGGGCTATCTAAGTCCCTATTTTGTAACCAATCCGGATAGCATGGAATGTAGCCTGGATAATGCTCATATCCTCATCTATGAGAAGAAGATAAGTTCGCTGAATGATCTGTTGCCATTGCTGCAGACTGTAGCCCAGAGCGGCAAGCCTCTGATGATCATCTCCGAAGATGTGGACGGTGAGGCCCTGGCGGCATTGGTGGTAAATAAGCTGCGCGGTACGCTGCATGTCTGTGCGGTAAAAGCCCCTGGCTTCGGTGATCGTCGCAAGGCGATGCTGGAAGATATCGCCATTCTAACCGGTGGTAAATTCATATCCGAAGATCTTGGTATAAAATTGGAAAGCGTTAAGGTCGAGGATCTTGGTAGAGCAAAGAGGATAAATGTGAGCAAGGAAGCCACCACCATAGTCGAAGGTGCCGGTGAGCGCTTGGCCATAGATTCTAGGGTGAAGCAGATTCGCTATCAGATCGAGGAAGCAACTTCGGATTATGACAAGGAAAAATTGCAGGAGCGCCTGGCGAAATTGGCCGGAGGTGTTGCGGTTATAAGCGTTGGAGCGGCCACCGAACCAGAGATGAAGGAGAAGAAGGATCGGGTCGATGATGCTTTGCATGCTACCAGGGCAGCCGTTGAAGAGGGAATTTCTGCAGGTGGAAGCGTAGCGTTGCTGCGTTCGGCCTATGTGATTGGCAATCTAAACCTCAGCGGCGACGAGGCAATTGGTGCCTCGATTGTTCAGCGTGCCATAGAAGCCCCGTTGCGTCAGTTATGTGAAAATGCTGGTGTGGAAGGTTCGCTGATTGTCAATGAAGTCAAGTCCAAAACCGGGAGCCAGGGCTACAATGTGGCCACCGGAAAGTTTGAAGATTTGATAGCCGCCGGCGTGGTCGATCCTACCAAGGTCAACCGAGCAGCCCTGCAAAATGCTGCTTCGGTGGCGGGCTTGTTACTGACCACAGAGTGCATGATCACCGAACTTCGGGAGGAAAAGCCTTCCTGTGGCCATATGCCTCATCATGGCGGTGACATGGACGGCATGATGTAAATTTTGGACGGATGTATTGCTAGGTCGATGTGGGTAATTCCCGTCGACCTATTTATTTTTATCCAATAGGCACACCGCCTGGCAGGCTATGGCATCGCCGTTTCCGATGGCATCGAGACCTTCGTTAGTCGTAGCTTTGATGCCAATTTCTCCAGGTTTTAGGCCAATGACCTCAGCTAAAGTCTCCTGCATTTCGGGCAAAAATGGAGCCAGATTAGGCCGCTCCGCCCTTAGTACGGTATCGACATTTACAATATGATAACCTTCTTCTATGGCCATTTGGGTGGCCCGGGCTAGGATTTTTAGCGATGCTAGGTTTCGATATCTTTCGTCATCATCGGGAAATAGTTGGCCTATATTAGGCAAAGCAAGTGCACCCAGGATGGCATCTGACAGAGCATGGCAGAGGCAGTCGGCATCGGAATGCCCAAGAAGTCCTTTATTATGAGGGATTTTTATGCCACCAAGTATCAGATCTCGCCCAAATACCAGTCGATGAATGTCAAAACCTATGCCAATTTTCATGAAAATTTTCTGATGATTTTTAGCATAGTTTCAAAGCTTTTCGGTGGCCTGGCCTCCAGAGTTACTTCATCGCCATAGATCGAAGGATTTAATGTGATGCGGCCCAGATGGATGCATTGGGTATGGAACAGCGGTGCCGAGGGTTTTTTCTCCGAATGGATTTTTTTAAAATAGCTGAGTTTCGGAACGGGTATATCGTCATAAATATCTTCACCCAATAGCCTTAGGTTGCAATTGGCTCCATGGATGCGAAGCTGATGATACCTCAGGTAATGGCAGGAAGCTTCATAGATGGAGAAGTCTCCAATTTGCTGGATTAGCCTGAATTTTGTCCTGGCTTTTTTTCCGGTGCGTCGGGAGATGACGGCCCTGGGTTTCGAAAAGTGTTTTGCCAGTGGTAGTTCGCAAACTATCTCGGATTCAATATGTTCCGTATTTTTACAGAGCATTGTAAAGCTGAATAGCAGAGCTTCGGATCCGTAGGCATTTCTAAGCAATTCCGAAGCTTTGGAATTGGTGGCTATGATCCCACAGCCGCTGATGTTGAAATCCAAAGGGTGTATGGATTTGTAAAATGCTTCGGGATTTTTTCCCCGGAGAGCGGCTAGTATATTTTTACCATTTTGTTGATCAGAATTGTCGAGCTGCAGACAATTTGGCTTATTTATGACAAAAAAATCGTCACAGCTATGAACGATATCTATTTTTGCCGGTTTATCTAATAGAGCCTGTTCCCTAAAACTCAGAAAATTTTTCATTGATATGGTTCCGAAGAATGCAATTACAAAGTTGTGGTAAATGAAAATTTTTATTTCAAAAATATTTTTATGTTGCAGACTAGCTTTATCTGGGTTTATGGTTCTTCCGATTGTGAGAAATATTATTATTATCTGTTGCCTGGCTGTGATCAGTGGCTGTGCTAAATCTAGCAATGAGATGGCCAAGGAAGAAGTTGACGATAAGAGGTTTATCGCCGGCCAGCGGTTATTGAGGGAAGGTAGAGATGTGGATGCGATGGATAAATTTCTGGCTGTTATCGAGGACCGGAAGAGTGCCCCAAAATCTCATCTGGAAGCCGGAAAGATTTTTATTGAGAAATATGACGATCCGGTGCTGGCAATTTACCACTTTCGGCAATTTTTGCTCAAGTCCTCCTCTACCATGGAGGATGGTCTCGTGACTCAAATGATCGAGACTGCCCAGAAGCGCTTTGTACAGAAGTTACTTGGAAAAAATGCAGAAAACTATGATAATCAAAATTTTCTGGTTCTATTAAAGCGACTACGTGAAGAGAATATTTCACTAAAGAGGCAGCTGGATGAACTTAGAAAAATTAAGAATATTAGTGAAAAAGATATCTACTTTTCGGAAAATCGGCAGCTGCAGAGTTCGCTGAATAGCTATACCGTTTCCGCCGGCGATACGCTTTCGAGCATCAGCCAAAAAGTCTATGGCTCTGCGGATAAATGGAATGTAATTTTTGAGGCAAATGGCGATAAATTGAATACACCGGACAGCTTAAAAGTCGGTCAGGTTTTGGTAATTCCGAGGGATTGAGCCAGTCGATCATCACCCGAATTGCCTCCCTGAGATGGGTATCCGGTCGATATTTTTTCTGCTCCTTTTCCTCTTTGCTATTTTTTCCTTTATCCTGGTTTTGCTTCTCAACCGCATTGAGGACGATTTCGGTATATTTATAATCTGAGTCTTCGAGCTTCTCAAGTTCTTTTTCAATCTTGGTTTTAAAATTTTCTTCGGCTTCCTTTTCCTGCCGGCGCTTATCCAGATTGAGAGATATTTGTTTATTATCCAATCTCTCTTTCACATTGACTATGCGTTCGGCCAGCAGCTTGAATTCTGGTAGTGAATTTTGCCTATCCTTACTTTTGGTTGCTAGGTTGTTGATGATTTTTTCATCGACAAAAAATCCAAAATTTTTGGCATTGGCCACATAGTCATACTTTACTTCTGCTATCGAATCCCAGGGCAGAGCATTGGGCAAAGAGGATTCTCCCATAGGAATCAATGCATCGAAAGAACTCAGAGGTATATGTGCTGTAACTCCTTTAATTTGAGTGGAATTCCCACTGGGTAGATACCACTTTTGTAAAGTTATTCTCGCCGCGCCAGACTTATTATCTTTGGCTAATTTTATGAAACTATCTATGGGGATCAGTGCCTGGACAGAGCCTTTGCCGTGGGTCGCTTCTTCCCCGATTATTATTGCCCGATGGTGATCTTTGAGTGCACCGGGTAATATTTCGGCGGCGGATGCACTGAACTTTGATACCAATATGATCATGGGGCCTGGCCATTCGATGGTATTTTTTTCACTCCAGAGGCATTCGGTGTTGCCGAATTGGCCATGGATTTGTACCACCGGGCCCTTGTCTATGAATAGGCCGGCCATGGAAACGGATTCGTCCAACAATCCTCCGCCATTGTCTCTCAGGTCGAGAATTAATCCGGAAATATTGCTGGATTTTAATTTTTTCAACAATTCCAGCACATCATGGGTGCTATTGGAATTTTTAGGTTCCTTTTCATTGTGACCGTAGAATCCTGGTAGTTTTATGTATCCAATGACCTGTTGGTTGCCGAGACTGTATAGCCTTGCCGAAGCTCGACTTGCGGTAAGCTCGACTTCATCCCGGACCAGGGTTATAACATTTTGATCTTCCAGATCGGATTCCTTAGGCTGGATAGTTATTTTTACTACGGTATCTTTTTTACCCTTCAGAAGCTTGGTAACCTTGTGGAGCATCATGCCGATGACATTTACAAATTTTTCATCACCCTGAGCTATGGCAACTATTTTATCTCCCGGATGGATATGACCACTTTTGGCCGCCGGACCGCCGGGTATGAGTTCCCGTACCGTGCAGTAGCCATTATCATCGATGAGGTAGGCACCTATCCCAACAAATGAGTTATGGAGCGAGGTGTTCATGTCTTCCATGGTATCGCTGGAGAGGAAGCTGGAATGGGGATCATACCTCTTGGCCAGGCTGTTTAGAAAGTATTCCTGGATGATCCAGGGTTCTATATCCGAGAACATTCTGAGGATGTTTTCGTGGCGTTGCTTCATATTTTTTTTTGCCTTGGCGATTTTATGCTCCATGGTTTTGGGCTGCCTATTCCACTTTTCTATTTTCTGTTCCTTTTCAGCTTTTTCATTATCTTCTATTTTTTTCTTGGTTTTCAATTCCTGGGACAGAATTTCGGTTATCAATTCAAAGCGTAGGCGTTTATCCCAAAGCAAGTCGGCTTCGGTTTCGTTCTTTGGCCAGGGTTCCTTTTCCCGATCTAGGCAAAATGTATCATTGCTGGACAGAAAAAAATCTTCGGTGTCCAGCCGGTGAAGGATCGATTTTGTTCTACTAACCATTCTATCTCTGAAGGTTTCGAACATTGTGAATGCCGGAACGAGACTTCCGGCTCTTAAAAAAATATCCAGGGTCAAAGAAAATCTATCTACATAAAAATCTATATCTGGCTGAAATAGATACATTTTGGAAGAGTCTAGGCTTGCCAGGAAATCCTTGATGATATCGCCATGGTTTAGGCTGGATAGTTTTTTATGGACATAGTGAATTTCCTCAAGGCATTTCATCATGAACAGTGTTTCGGCCGTGGTTGTAAAGCTTGGCTCCAATGGCCTAATATTGAGATCTTCAATTGAAAATTTACCCGGTAGTATTTTTCCCTTTGGTGATAGTACCGCCGGCGGTTGGGTTTGGATAGATATTTCCGATGGGTGATTGGAAGTTGTTATAGCGCAAGCACTTACGGCCAGGCAAACTACTACGGCTAGGCGTGTAAAGAATTTTTCCATCTAACATCTACTATCTAATATGATCTCAATTGCTATATTTTAGCAAGTACAAAGCTTTAAAATCGATTTTAACCGGACATTGAACCAAATTTTGATTTGTTGCGTGGATTTTTCATTTTTTTCATCATATCCTGCATTTGAGCAAATTGTTTTAGCAGTGCATTTACATCTTGTGCGCTTCTGCCTGAACCATTTGCGATTCGTTTACGCCTGGAACCATCCAGAATTTTTGGATTTTTTCGCTCAGCCTTGGTCATGGATAAAATTATGGCTTCGGTTGTTTTTAATTTATTGTTGGCATCTTCTGTGTTATCGAATTTGTGGCCACCGGGAAGATTTTTTATCAGCGATCCGATCGAGCCCATTTTTTTTAGGCTCTGTATCTGCCCAAGAAAATCCTCGAGATCAAATTTTGATTTTTTTAATTTCTCCTCAAGTTTTTTTGCTTCCTGGTCATCTATATGCTCTTCGGCTTTTTCCACCAGGGAAACAATATCTCCCATGCCGAGAATTCGCTGGGCGATACGCTCGGGATGAAATATGTCCAGCGCGTTCATTTTTTCGCCAACACCAATGAATTTTATCGGTACATTTGTGACAGAAACCATGGATAGAGCGGCTCCACCATGAGCATCACCGTCCAGTTTTGTCAAAATTATCCCTGTTAATCCAAGGGCATCATTAAAATGTTCAGCTACATTAACTGCTTCCTGGCCAAGAGCTCCGTCGGCAATGAGTAGAATTTCGTCCGGATCGATAACTTTTTTTAGATTTTGAATCTCCTCGATGAGGTCCATATCCATTTGAAGTCGTCCAGCGGTATCAAATATTATCGCGTCGTTGCCCTGGTCATTGGCCCATTTCAGGCCAGCCTTTGCTATTTCTGCGGCATTTTTTAAAAACTTATCTGTATGGCAGGGTATCTCTTCGCCAGAGGCCAATGTTTCCAGTTGGTCGGTGGCTGCAGGGCGATAAACATCGCAGCCGACCAAAGCTGGTTTATAACCGGATTTTTTTAATAATCTGGCCAATTTTACACTGGTTGTGGTTTTGCCTGAACCATGCAATCCGGCTAGCATTATCAGCAGTGGTTTTTTTCCGGATAATTGGCTGGTGGTTTTCCCAAGGATGTCAATCAATTCGTCATATATAATCTTGACGATTTGTTGGCCGGGCATCACGCCTTTAACAACATCCTGACCGATGGATTTGGTCTTAACGCGTTCCAGAAAATTTGCCACAACTTTGAAATTAACATCCGATGCGAGCAGCGACTCTTTTACTCCAAGAAGAGCTTCGCCAATATTTTTTTCAGAAATCTTATCAATGCCACGCAGTCGGCGCATCGCATCGCTCATCCTATCTGTGAGGTTTTCAAACATATGCTACAAATAACTAAATTTTTAATTGAATTCATCAATGATATTTTGAACAAAATATTGCAAGTGATTGAGTAATTAAATATAATAAAGTACCATGGGAATTGATCTGAATAGATTTAGATCTGCGTCGGAGAGAGGCTATGAGCCAGTGGCATTATCCTTGAAAAATGGAGACATTAAGACCGGTGGCTTTTTCAATAAAATGGCTCTGCTTTTTGGTTTTAAAATATAACCT
>JAIRXD010000046.1 GCA_031268545.1 Puniceicoccales bacterium
AAACCCATAGACCCGAAAATAAACACCCTGGATGCCAATAATTTATTTAACCGCGAACTTCAGGAATTTTACTGGGACTTTCCACCGGCATCCCCACGGAGAGAAGGCTGGGTATTTGATCTATTTACACCGCCACAAATCTTATTCAGCAACGGAACATTTTCAGCATCACTGCCTTCCCAACATCAGGAGGACAGCGATCTATCCATCATCTCGATCTCAAAACGAAAATACAAGGTACAATTTTCTGGATATTTTCAGAAGCCAGACGGCGTAAATGATGTCAATAAATTCACCCTAATGCTCTATGATATTGAAAAAAATCACAACTTTTGGTGCCAAGTTGGCGATAATCTTCAGGAGCAAAATATTAAAATAGTTGGGTTTGAAGAAAAATCATCATTGGAAAATTCGCCATTAAAAAATGAGCCGTTGATTACCATCTACGACAATGAATTGGCTGAAACCATCCAGTTATCTAGGCATGCAAAATTTTACGACGACAAATACATCATAGTAATAATGGTCAATAGCATATCTAACACCTTCGTACTCACAGAGATAAACAACTCCTTTCTGGTCAAAAAAACCACCTATTCTCTGGATGAAGTCAATATAAAAGAAGGTTATATCCAGCTCACCAAGACCAATCCCAATGGCAGCACATCTACTTTAACATTAACAATTAAGAACTTACCCGAGAAGACGTTACATGACGACTTGCCAAAACAATCTATGGTCAAGGCGGCGGATAATAATTAATTATGAAATTTATTATTTGACATTCGTAAAAATTTATGAGAGGAATAAGCAATGAGTGTAAGCGGGCTGACAGACACACAACTGCTGATGATACTCGGAGCCATACCGGCCCTGGGCAGTGTTACTTTCTTTAAATTATATAATAATTTTCAAAAAAATTTGCGCAGCATATTTTCGGCCACAAAGGACGAATTAATGAAAGTCGGCCTGGTGTCAGAAGTCATTGCGAACAATATACTAAACTGGAAGCTGTTTTTCGATATTAACAAAACCGAAACGAAGTTAGCTTCGATCCGAGGAGATTTTATCGGCTACTGCGACGACGAAAATTATCCAAAATCGCTGAAAAAGATACACGATCCTCCGATAGGATTATATTGCATCGGTAACAAATCGCTGCTAAATTCTAGATGTATAGCCATCATAGGTACAAGAAAACCAACATTTTATGGCATTAAAATAGCAACAGAGTTCGCAATGAATCTGGCAAATCTTGGATTTTGCGTCGTCAGTGGCCTGGCCCGGGGGATAGATACGGCGGCCCATGACGGTGCTTTGGTTGCCGGCGGAAACACTATTGCGGTATTGGGCTGTGGTATCGATGTCATCTACCCATTTGAAAACAGTAGTTTATATAAAAAAATTGCAAAACATGGTTGTCTTATTTCCGAATTTCAGTTGGAAAGATGGGCGGATAAACAGACCTTTCCTATACGAAATAGATTGATTTCCGGGCTTTGCGCCAGCGTGATTATCATCGAAACGGCCAAACATGGAGGTAGTATGATAACTGCCAATGTCGCCTGGGACCAGGGTAAAAAAGTATTTGTTGTGCCGGGGCGGATAGACCAACTTTCCAGCCAAGGTTGCCATGAATTGATCCGAAATGGGGCAACTCTGGTAACTTCTATAAATGATATTTTGGAAGAAATAAATTTCCCCAAACAACAAAATCTATACCTGGATAACCCTAAAAAAGAGCTGGAGATTTCGGATCCCGTTGAACGACAAATCTTTAGCTTCCTTAAATCCTATGGGAATGCCACCATCGACGATATAATAACCCATACACAGCTGATCACTGTGCCGGTTCTAAAATCGCTACAAGCCCTTGAAATAAAACAACTTGTAAAGAGAGGACTGGAAGGATCGTTCTGTGCAAACTTTTGAAATAACTGGTATTGCTTTTCTGCAACAAGTTAACAAAAAATGCTCAGCCGGTGATTATAGAAAGCAGAAATAATCCAAAGATAAAATTTCTCGACAAGCTGAAAAAAAGATCCAGCCGAGAGCGATATAAGGTTTATCTTATTGAAGGCCAGCGGGAACTGATTAGGGCTTTTGAATGCGAACTTTTATTAGAGGTATATTTCTGCCAAAAATTGTTCACTAACAATGAGTTCTATAACCTACAGAAAAGATTATCTCTGGCAAATATTCCGTTAATTGAACTCGGCGAACAGGCCTATCAAAAAATATCTGTCCGGGAAAATGGCGATGGTTTAATCGGACTAGGAAAGCCATTCACCAGATCGCTGAAGGACATTCGCCCAAACCATAACTACCTGGTAATAGCCACTGAAAATCTGGAAAAACCCAGTAATCTAGGGGCAATAATCAGGACCGCCGAATCAGCCAACGCCGATGCCGTGGTAGTGTTGGATTCGTCCACCGATGTGTACAACCACAATGCCATAAGATCATCCCAGGGAGCAATATTTTCAGTACCGATAATACTTTGCGACTCAACAGCTTACTGTGAATTTTGCAAAACCAATGGCATAAAAATTTTGGCCACATCGCCTGGAGCCCACCGACTTTATTGGGACGAAAATTTAAAAAACAACCTGACCATCGTCGTTGGCAATGAAGCCAACGGCCTATCAAATTTTTGGCTAAATCAAAAAAATTCTACCTCGATAAGGATTCCTCAATTGGGTAGATCAGATTCGCTAAATGTCTCTGCTGCAACGGCCGTAGTTATCTATGAAGCACTTAGGCAACGCCACCAAAACTTACCATACCACTGAACTTACTTTTTTTCCCTATGCATCTTATCTGTCAATTGCCGATCAAGCTTTTGCATGAGAGCATCTATCGATTTATACAGATCTTCGCTGGCAGCAGTAGCGATGATATCAGGCCCATGGATTTCCACATGGCCTTTGGCCACAAATTCGCTGCTATGATCTTTGCTCTGTTCATGTTGCAGCTCAATTCTTATGCGAATTATGCCGTCACCATGCCTGAATAACTTCTCGGCTTTTCCATGGACATTTTGCTTAAGTGCTTCTGTCAAAGTAAGATGCACACCTGATACGATTATATCTTTTTCCATATTTTCCTTGATTATGTAATCAATCCTGAATTTAAATTTCTGGACTTTATTTGCAATCATGAAAGAATATAAATTTACGGTTATATGATCCTGGCATATGATTCGTAATACACACATTATAAATGACTTATCATGCATAATAATAGAAAAAGCCTATTGGACGTCCGCAATTTAAAGGTCATATTCAAAAACACTAATGCACTGGCAATAAACGATATTTCGTTCTATTTGAAACCCCGCGAGATTTTCGCAATTGTCGGGGAAAGTGGCAGTGGTAAAACTTCAATTGCGCTGAGTATTGCCAACTTGTTCAACAGAAAAACTATAGAGATATCCGGCCATATCCTGTTCGACGACACGGACTTACTGACAATTTCTGAAAAAGAAATGGCTTCCTACCGAGGCAGCCAAATAATGTACATCTTTCAAGAACCGAATCTTGCGCTAAATCCTTCCCTTACAATAGGATACCAAATCCTAGAATCGATGAAATCGAAATCTAAAAGCGATGTCATAGACCTCATGAGAGATGTAGGCCTAATGAACAGGAGCACCTATCATTCTTATCCACATGAACTTAGCGGTGGCATGCAGCAAAGAGCGATGATTGCCGTGGCACTGGCCAGTAACCCAAAGCTACTGATAGCCGATGAACCAACCACTTCCCTGGACGTGACAATCCAAAAGCAAATCATAGATCTGCTGAAAACCATCCATGAAAAGCGCGAGCTTGCGATACTGCTAATAACTCATAACCTAGGCATAGTCAACGGGTTCGCAGACAGAGTCATGGTGATACTAAATGGTAAAATCGAAGAGATAAGCAACGTCGAAACCATATTTAAAAATCCCAAAAGTCCATATACCGCTAAACTTTTGGCCTGTATTCCCGAAGTCGGAAATCCTAACAAGCTGATCCCCAAGTAGTTAAAATACCAGCATCTATATTCTAACGTCAGCGATGGACAATTTTTTTCCTTTTTTCGGCAAGCAGTGAATTTTTCGTTTTACTTTTTCTAAAAAAACCGGCAACGGCAGCCATCAACGCCGCGGTAAAGTACCGGAAAAACACAGCGCCGGTCATAAGTATTATGTTCATATCGAGCCATAAGTTCTTCTTTTTCAAGTACTCAAGATTATATTTCATTTTTTTCGGGAAGACAAATCGCATATAAGCTCCGCCCCTATCTTCCGCATTGCTCAGAACATTATTTTCATATTCAAGGATTTTCAGCGTCGCATAACCAGTGATGCCTGGCTTGAATTTCAAAATTTTTCTGTACTCCACATCATTATTTATTACGTCAAAAAAATTTATCATCAGCGGACGATGGCCAATGAAACCCATGTCGCCTTTAAGGACATTAAAAATTTGGGGCAACTCATCTAGTCTAGTTTTTCTCAAAAACCAACCAAATTTCGTAACCAATTTCTCGGTAAATGAGTTTAAAATGCCATCATCCTCCGCATCGGCAATTGTCCGACGCATCGTCCGGAACTTTATTATATTGAACGGCTTACCGTCTTTACCAATTCTTTCCTGGGTGAAAAAAACACTTATTTTTTTAATCTCCAGCTTGGACAGGACAGCGATTATAGCCATGATCGGCATGATGGCGATTGCAATAAAAATACTAAAAATAAGTTCAAAAACCCTCCCTATCTTCATATCCATAGGTTAAAGTTATTAAAATTTAAGAAACTCGCAATATCTAATTCGTTAACCTGGAATGAGTTATCGAGCTAGTCCTGAAGATCTTCACCTGAGAAAACTAGCCCTTTTTCCCTCAAAGTATCCATGATCCTAGCTGCCCGATTATACCCTATCTTCAATTTTCTTTGCAAGAACGAAGTGGAGGCTTTGTCATTGGATCGTATGATTGCCAAGGCCTTAGGGATCATATCATCCTCCCAGTCCTCCCCATCTCTAGCATCTTCCATATCGCCGATCTCTATTCTTTCCTGCACCTCCTCCTCGTACTTCGGCGCCCCATTAGCCTTATACAAAAATTTGACAATGGCATTTATTTCATCATCGGAAACCAGCGCACCCTGGGCCCGCAATAACCCACCAGAGCCTGGCGGCAAAAACAACATATCTCCTTGCCCAAGAAGAGATTCCGCTCCGCCGGCATCCAGAATTGTTCGGCTGTCGACCTTGGAAGCTACCTTAAAGGCAATCCTACTTGGAAGGTTTGCCTTAATTATTCCGGTGATCACATTTACCGAAGGTCGTTGTGTAGCAAGGATTAAATGAATGCCGGCCGCTCGAGCCAACTGGGCCAATCTGGCAATGCAAGTCTCTATATCGCCCGGCGCAACCATCATCAAATCGGCCAACTCATCTATTATACATACTATATATGGCATTTTTTTTTCCTCCGGATCACGTATCTCATCTCCTTCGGATAGAAGCACTTTTGGCCGCCTATTGGCAATTTTTGCATTAAAACTGGCTATATTTCTAACGCCAACCTTCGCAAATATCTGGTAGCGATTCTCCATCTCAGATATCAACCACTTCAGGGCGTTTGGCACCTTTTTTGGATCCGTAACCACAGGAATCAACATATGAGGCAAATCGTTAAACGTCTGCATCTCAACGATCTTCGGATCAATCATTATAAATCTAATGTCGTCCGGCGAGCCGTGAAACAGCAACGAAGCAATGACCGCATTTATGCAAACTGTTTTGCCAGAACCAGTTGACCCTGCAATCAACAGATGCGGCATCTTAGCTAGATCAGCTATAATCGGCTCGCCGGTAACACCACGACCAAGAACAATCGGAATGTCCGCACGCATCTCAGCCCAAGCTTTGGATTCCAAAATTTCCCTCAGCCTAACCATAACCGGTTCTTTATTAGGCAGTTCAACACCAACACAACCTTTTCCCGGGACCGGCGCTATAATTCGCACGGACTTCGCAGCCAGACCAAGGGCAATATTTTTATCCAAGCTTACAATCTTTTCGACCCGAACACCCGGTTCTGGCAAAATCTCGTATCTGGTTATGACCGGCCCTCGGTGAATTTCGCTGGGCCTCACGGATACACCAAATTCCGATAATGTGCTAACAAGCTTAGCTGCAACAACTTCGTGATTATCATTCGATACGAGATTCAGACTTCCCCGCTCCAGCAACTCGGTGCTTGGAAACACATAATTACCGATCTTATGAGAATTTCTAACCTCAACAGACTCCACCGAAGGGCTAGTGATAGATATACCTATCGCACCATTGATCGGTAAATTTTCTGGCAAACCAACGGAAAAATCCGAAACCAACCCAGCCGCTCCGGGGCCATCGGCCTTTTTTATCTCCACCTTGGAACCTTCCACATCATTAGTCGGTAAACTTTCTGGCAAACCAACGGAAAAATCCGAAACCAAATCAGCCGCTCCGGGCCCATCGGCCTTTTCCCTCCTAACCAAGGAAACCACAATTTTCTTAACCGACCAAATTGCCA
>JAIRXD010000012.1 GCA_031268545.1 Puniceicoccales bacterium
CTGACGCCAACATTTTCCGTTTGCCAATCCCATGGCTATCTGAGTGGTGAACATTTTCTATGCCCAACCTGTGGCAGTGTAACCGAGGTATATTCTAGGGTTGTTGGCTATCTTAGGCCTGTGCATCAATGGAACGATGGCAAACAAGCTGAGTTCCAGATGAGAGAATATATTACCCTGTAAATTTAGATTATTTTCCAGAATTATTAACATAAAAATATTTACAATATTTTTATAGGCTTGCCAGAGTTTAGCTTTATTATTTCATGCCGTAGAATTGTTTGTATAAAATGGATTTTGATGTTAAGGTAGTACAGTTTCTAGGAGAAAGAAAATTGATTAGCGATGAAATGGCTAAAAAATACAAACAGGTCAGGCACGGTGGATACAATGTGGATTTATTAACAGATGCTTTGACTTATGGGCTTGTATCACTTTCGAATAATATTGACGAAAAGTCTGTCATTTTTGACAGCATACCTCAATTAAATCAGAAGGATGGTCGTTCTTGTTATAAATATATTATCATCTTCAATGCCTGCAGTTTGCCATTGATTATGGATAAAGATACTTCTTTCATAGGGTGTATGTTGGATATACTTAGGAAATCACTGGAAATTTTTCCTGAGTTTTTATTATCCCCTATTGATTTTTCTGCCACAGGATTTTTAGAAGAAGATATAAAAAACACGTTTATATATAATGCTATTATATCTATTCGATATCATTATTATGAGGCCATTAGAGCGTTAAATAATGATTTAGCAGATAAGTATTTGCAAAATTTTAATACGCTGTGTGACATGTTAAATGCCGAAGGTGATTTAGAGGGATGCCTGTTGGCGGTTTTAAAAGTTTTTCTTATGGATAAGGACAGTGAAACTTTTAAAGAAGCCTATGATGAATGGTGGGAAAATCAGCAGAATGATGACAATTTGCAACCATCTGACTCATCTGACTCATCTGATGATTCAGAAGTAGAGTCTGTGATTAAAAATAATAATTTTGCTGGCCAGGGAATTATGTTGACATATTCTAAATTTTAATAACGGTTAAAAACGTTTTGCTGGACGTGTGCTCGCTCGGAGCATTAGGTTTTTCGAGAGGAAAGTCCGGACATCTCAGGGCATGATTCCAGGCGAAAGTCTGGGCTGTGAAATTATAAAAATTCGCAGACGGAAAGTGCAACAGAAAGTATACCGCCGAAAGGTAAGGGTGAAATGGCGAGGTAAGAGCTCACCGGGGCTGAAGTAATTCAGCCAGCAATGAAAACCCAATCAGATGCAAGGCAAAATAGGCAAGGGGACTGCCCATCCAATGCTTGCGGGTTTGCCGCATTCCGCAGGGAAAATGAGGTTCACTAAATGGGTGAAGTTCATTAGATAAATGAGCATGGCGACGAAGGTCGAACAAAATCCGGCTTATAGTCCAGCAAAACATTTCCCGATCCGAATCCAATGATATCAATTGGCTAAACTATGCTTTAGCTTTAATTGGTTGGATATATCTAGATTGGCTGGATGTGCCGTGTCACTGATATGCTCACTTACCTTGCCCTCAATAGACTTATGCTAGTAGAGAAGCTTTTGTCTTCCATAATAAAATGGCCTGACAGCTACAACTCTTTCCCCAGCATTATGTAATACATAATAAGGAACGGAACATTTATCTGGAATCACAAACACCCCAGCAGAGGTTAAAGTAACTAATATTGGCAAAAAATCCAGAACATTTTCTAAAAAATCTTGCAAAATCGCATAGCTACTCAAGCTCACCTGCCGTAGGGTAATGAGATTGCTACATGGCGGAGTCGCTAGGTGTAATCTGAATCGAAACCTACAATTAGCTATGATAGGAAGAATTTTTAGGTTATTTTCTGGGCGACATTATAAGAAATTTTTAAAAAAGTGTCAGCCAATAATTAAGTCGATATACCGATTCGATGAGCAATATAACGCGTTGGCGGAAGAGCAGTTGTGTGAAAAAACCATGGAGTTCATGCGACGGCATAAGGAGGGCGAAACTTTGGATTTGTTGCTCCCTGAGGCGTTTGCTTTAGTGAAAAATGCTGCCCGGCGGTTGTGCGGCAGAAAGCTAGAGGTATGTGGCCACGAGTTGGAGTGGAATATGATCCACTATGATGTTCAATTGATCGGTGGAATAGCTCTTCATCAGAGGATGATAGCCGAGATGGCTACCGGTGAAGGGAAGACGTTGGTGGCAACATTGCCTCTCTATCTAAATGCGCTTACCGGTCGGAACTGCCAGTTGGCCACAGTCAACGATTATTTGGCCAAGCGAGATTCGGAATGGATGGGATATTTATACAATCTACTTGGTCTTTCGGTGGGCTGTCTGCAAAATGAAATGGATTCGGAAGATAGGAAGCAGGAATACGATAGAAATATAACCTATGGCACATCTTCGGAATTCGGGTTTGATTATTTGCGCGATAATGGTATCGCGACCTACTATGAGGACCAGGTCCAGAAGGATCATTATTTTTGTATAGTTGATGAGATAGATTCCATTTTGATAGACGAGGCCAGGACGCCATTGATTATTTCTGGGCCGACCAGAGTGGAGCGTAAAACGCCATTTGTGGAGCTAAAGTCAGCCATCGAAAAGTTGGTTTCGATGCAGAGGTCATTGTGTAACAAGCTTGCGGAAGAGGCATCCAGGTTATTGGCCGAGGATCAGTTTAATGTGGAGGCCTACAGGAAGCTATGGCAGATAAAGCAAGGCATGCCAAAAAATAGGCAGTTGTTGCGGCTTATGGAGACCGGGGTGTATTGTAAGCAATTGGATAAATTCGACCTGGAGATGGGAGCCGATATAAATCGCGAATTGCGTGTAAAGATGAAAGAAGATCTATATTTTGCGATAGATGAAAGAAATCATCAGGCTGATTTATCCGAAATGGGGAGAAATGCATTGTTTCCAAGCGATCCAGATGCCTTTGTGCTGCCAGATTTACCGGCATTGTTCTCAGATATAGATGGCAACAGGAATATGGAGGCAAATGATCGGAATAGAATAAAGCGCGAGGCCGAGGAAGATTTTGCCCAGAAAAGCGAAAAATTGCACTGTGTTAGCCAATTATTGAGGGCTTATAGTTTATATAATATTGATGAGGAATATGTTATTCAGGGTGGCAAGGTTGTTATTGTGGATGAAAATACCGGTCGAGCCATGCCTGGGCGGCGCTGGAGTGACGGCCTTCATCAGGCCATCGAGGCCAAGGAAGGATTAAAAATTGAAAAAGAATCAAAGACCTACGCCACTATTACCATACAGAATTATTTTAGGATGTATGAAAAACTTTCCGGTATGACCGGCACAGCCGAGACCGAGGCCCAGGAATTTTTTGACATCTATAAGCTATCGGTGATGGCCATACCGACGAATTGCCCTTGTATGAGGAAAGATTTTAACGATTTGATTTTCAAGACACGTCGCGATAAATACAGTGCGGTGGTTGAAAAGGTAAAAGAGGCTCATAAGAATCACCAGCCGGTGTTGGTTGGAACGGCATCGGTGGATGCTTCGGAGGTTCTCAGCCGGATGTTGAAGGGAGCAAAAATAGAGCATACGGTTCTTAATGCAAAATTCCACCAAAAGGAAGCAGAGATCATTGCTAATGCCGGCATAAAGGATGCGGTGACAATCTCCACAAATATGGCCGGTCGCGGAACAGATATCAGACTCGGTGAGGGTGTTACGGAACTTGATGGCTTGCTTGTCATTGGGACGGAGCGACATGAATCCAGGAGAGTTGATAGGCAGCTAAGGGGGCGTTGTGCGAGGCAGGGTGATCCCGGAATGTCGGTGTTCTATGTGTCATTGGAGGATGATTTGATACGATTGTTTGCCGGATCTGGGCCAATTACCAGCATATTGGAGCGTACATTTAAGGATGATGAAGTGCTCGAACACCCCTGGTTGAATTCATCCATAGAACGGGCCCAGAAGAAAGTTGAGGCGCACAATTATTCGATGCGGCGTAGGCTGTTACAATACGATGACGTGTTGAATAAGCAGAGAGAGATAGTCTATAACTTTAGAAATAATGTGCTGAGAAACGACAATATTAGGGAGATTATATTAGACTTTATAGGTGATGAGATTTTAGACAAGGCCCAGCGTGTTATAGGTCAGCAAAGGGCCGGTATGATCGATGAGATTGAGCTTGATTCCTTCGTTCACTATATGAATATGAATTTTCCGATCTCATTGGATAGGAAGGAATTACTGCAATTTGACAACGGCGATAACCTAGGACACTTTGTGTTCGGACGAGTTAAGGATGCCTATGATGTGAAAATTTCCACCGAAAATGAAGAAATTTTACCCGAAATAGAGCGTTCGGTAATTTTGAACTCAATAGATGTGAATTGGCAGGATCATCTTACTGAAATGGAAGAGCTTAGGCGAAGTGTGAGCATGGCCGGCTATGGCCAGAAGGATCCCCTGGTTGAATACAAACAGGAAGCCTATCATTGTTTCGAGCAACTAATGTCTCAGATTCGAGAAAGCGTATGTAATAGAATTTTTAGGGCATCGACCAGTATTAATACATTCAGAGATATGCTGTTAAAATTATCGAAAAGTGGAAAATTTCATGAAAATGCGGAGCCTGAGAAGCCAGCCGGTGTCAAGGGTGGAGGTAGGAATAAAAAAATAAAACCGTCATTTAATTAGTATTTTATAATATGGCCGATGATTTGGATTACTGTTCTTTTTGTGGAAAAAGCCAGCTGATGGTGCGAAAACTTGTATCCGGTCCGGATGTATTCATCTGCGATCGATGTGTCAAGGTGTGCATCGGAGCGCTGGCAAAGGACCTGGATGATTTCGCATCCCTAGATTTTGTAGCAAAAGATGGAAGTCGAAAGGGTTTTGATTTAAAGTCCCGGGAAGCTGGTGGTGAAAATGAAGAGCCGCTCAGGTTTAATTGTAAAAGTCCATCTGAACTGAAAGCTATTCTTGATGAATATGTTATTGGTCAAGATCATGCTAAGAAGGTGCTTTCGGTGGCGGTGTATAATCACTATAAGAGACTTCTCACATCGGGGGTTATCAATGGAAATGAGGATAGGAAAGCCAATATTCCAGATGAGCTCAGAGATGTGGAGCTGGAGAAAAGCAATGTGCTTTTGATTGGTCC
>JAIRXD010000022.1 GCA_031268545.1 Puniceicoccales bacterium
ATTCCAATACTGTCACTAAAGTAAATTATACCGAAGGGAAAAAAAAGAAAAATAAAAAGAGCGATAAAAATAGCAAAAAGAGCAATAGAAAAGATAAAAATAACAAAAAGAGAAAGAAGTCCTAGGATAGGCTAATCTAGGCGTAGGTAGTTTATCGAATTCATTATTCTGCAGGCTATAGATATATGGCTTGCAGAATGGTTTATATGGATAAGGCTAGTCATCATTAATGCTTAGTGTGTCCTAGGATAGTGGGGTAGAACTGGGGTGTGCTGCTGGATTTCATCGAAAAGCTAGTAAAAGTGGTGATAGGATTAATTGTTTTAATTTTTATTAGGAAAGTATGCGCCCTGGGGTTTCCATCGATGTATTGGTGGATTATTATTAATAAATTCATGAAAATATCTAGGAAAATATTGACAAAACCCACCGCAGCCATTTATTAAAAAAACCGTGATATTGCCCGGTAGCTCAGCGGTAGAGCAGGTGACTGTTAATCACTTGGTCGCAGGTTCGAATCCTGCCCGGGCAGCCAGAAAATTTATCAGCGGGTCTCTAAGGTCTTGCCTACGAGGATGGATTCTCTTATTTGATCTGCCAGTGATGATAGATTACCAGGGGAGCTGGGGATGAATATCACATTGGACTTGGAGCTTCCGGCTATTTCTTTCAACGTATCTATGTATTGTATTAATAAGACCATTTCCATCACGTCTTTCTGGCTCAACTCAGGTATTTGCCTTACAAATTCTTCGACGGAATCCTTCAATCCGGTCACTATGGCGTGTCTTTGTCCGGCCAACCCCTTGCCATGGAGTACCGAAGATTCAGCTTCGGCTTCGGCATGTTTTACCTTTAATATTTTTTCAGCTTCACCTTTTTCCGAAGCTGCCACCCGTGTCCGTTGGGCGGCATTTATCTCATTCATTGCTGACTTAACATTTGCTGCCGGAGCTATATCTGTTACAAGTGCCTTTACTATTTCGTAACCAAACTCGGCCATCGTTTCCGATAGTTCGACCTTTACCGCATCAGCTATATCATCTTTTTTAGCAAACACATCATCCAGGGATATTTTCGGGACTTGTGCTCTAACAACGTCAAACACAAAGGCCTCTATCTGATGCTTGGTGTTTTGCAGTATATAAAATGCTTCGTAGATTTTTCCTGTCAGGACACGATACTGAACCGAAACGAGTATATTTATAAAAACATTATCCTGGGTTTTTGTCTCCACATTTACATCAAGCTGGGTTATTCGCATGGATAGTCTCGTTCGAATGGTGTCGACTATTGGTATTTTGAATTGAAGGCCCGGATAGGCTATCCGATTAAATTTTCCGAACCTTTCGATTACTGCGCAGGTTTGTTGCTCGACAGTAAATATGGTCGAAGATATAACCGTGAATGTCCCGATTATCAATATGATAATAATCATAAAAATAGCAAATGCATCCATAGCCGCAAATTATAACTATTTATAGACTGTAATCAACTAAAATTTCCAATGGGACAGCAATGCGCTGGCAACCCTAAGGTCTTCGGGGAACGTTATTTTTAGATTGCATGTTCTGTTTTCGACGAATTGGATCTGTGATTTATCCAAGATGGCCGAACTGTCATCGGGCAGAGTAATTCCCCGTTCCAGGGCATTTTTATAGCCATCGTAGATTAGAGGAAAATCAAAGGCTTGAGGTGTTTCAATGGCATACAATATATTTCGATCAAGATACTTGCCTTCTTTCGGTGAAATCAGGGTATCGACGATTTTATGGTAAAGCACAGCAGCTCGGTGGTTTTTTATTTTTTCATTTAGGTCGATGATATTTTTGGCGGTCACAAGGGGTCTTGCCCCATCATGAATGAACAGATTTTTAAGCTCCGGAAAATTTTTTTTCAGAAATAATAAGCCATTCCAAACGGAGGATTTCCTATCGTTGCCACCTTTTTCAAAAAAAGTAAAATCGCTTTTCCCTAGGCATTTATTGATGAAATTTTTCTGGTCTTCGTCATGATAGATCAGCAGGAAAATATCCACTAGCCCTGTGCTGACAATGGTCCTAAATGGATAATATACAACAGGATAGTCATTTAATATGGAGATACATTTGTCCTTGCCAAACCTTTGGCCTGTACCGCCGGCAAGGATTATAGCCGCGGAAATTTTTTTACCTTTCTCGTTCATTTATTACGAAGAACTGCCTTTAGGAAAGAACTGAATAGGGGATGTGGTTTGTTTGGTTTTGACTGAAATTCTGGATGAAATTGACAGGCAATATACCAAGGATGATCTCTTAATTCCAGTATCTCTATCAGATCCAGCTCTATATTTTTCCCAGCTACTATCATTCCGTGCTCTTCGAACAAAGTCAGATAATCATTATTGATCTCATATCTATGTCTATGGCGCTCAGATATATACTGCGTATTATAGGCCTGGAATGTTCTTGAACCTTCGTGTAGCAATTTACAATTGAATGCTCCAAGGCGCATGGTTCCACCTTTGTCCGAGATGTTTTTCTGGGCCTTCATCATATGTACCACCGGGTTGGATGTTTTAGGGACCATTTCGGTGCTATTGGCATCGGATAGGCCGAGCACATTTCGGGCAAACTCAATGGCTGTGATCTGCATTCCAAGGCAAATGCCAAAGAATGGCACTTTGTTTTCTCTGGCGTAACATGTTGCGGCAATTTTGCCATTTATTCCTCTGGCGCCAAATCCGCCAGGTATCAATAGGCCCTCCATAGATTTGAGCAGTTCGGCACAGCCTTTTTCTTCGATTTCTTCGGCATCGATATTTATTATTTCGACGCTGCTGTCATTTTCTATGCCACCATGGACCAGGGCTTCGTGTATGGATTTATAGGCATCTTGAAGGTCTGTGTATTTGCCAATGACGCCTATTTTGCAAAAATTTTTGGGTGATTTCAAGCGTCGAACGATGTTTTCCCAAGCACTTATGTCACACTCAGAGCTATTGAGTTTGAGTTTTTGGGTGACAATTTCGTCAAAATTTTCCCGATGTAGAGCTGAAGGTAATTCATATATGGAGCAGGTTAGATCGAGCTCTTCCACCACACAGGGCAATGGTACGTTGCAGAAAAGACTAATCTTTTGCCGCATATCATCGTTTATGGGTATCTCTGAGCGGCAAACTATTATGTCCGGCTGAATTCCTATTTCCCTCAATTTTGCCACGCTCTGCTGGGTCGGTTTTGTCTTAAGTTCCCCGGCGGCACGGAGATATGGTATCAGTGTCACATGGATGAAAAGCACATTTTCGTGGCCGAGTTCCAGAGCTAACTGCCGAAGTGCTTCCAGGAATGGTAGGCCCTCTATGTCCCCGGTGGTGCCACCGATTTCGGTTATCACCGCATCGGCATCTTCTCCTGCATTGTAAATCCTTTCCTTTATTTCATTGGTGACATGAGGTATCACCTGGACAGTCTTGCCCAAATAATCACCACGCCGTTCTTTCTGGAGTACGGCTTCATAGATTTGTCCGGATGTCAGTGTATTTTTTTTTGACAAAACACAGGATGTAAAGCGTTCGTAATGACCAAGATCTAGATCTGTTTCCGTTCCATCTTTCAGCACATAAACTTCTCCATGTTGAAACGGACTCATCGTACCCGGATCTATGTTAAGGTAGGGATCAAATTTTTGCAGACATACTCTGAGGCCCCTGCTTTCAAGCAACGCTCCGAGCGAACCAGTGGTCAATCCCTTCCCCAAAGAAGATACAACACCGCCGGTTATGAAAATATATTTCATCTAAGAACACATTAAGATAAATGAGACCAGCTTCGAGTTCAAGCCCAAAGTGCTTTACTTTCGATGAATTCTAGAATTTGGACAAAATGTGGCTATTTACAATGGATACGCCGCTCAACATTGCACCAACTATGCCGAGAAATCCCTGGTCTGTACCGCATAGATACAAATTTTCAATCGGCAATAATCCGCTGTAAATCTTATTGGGAGAGCCATATATTGCGCCATTTTGATGGCCAGTGAACCGTTCGATGGTAAGCGGTGTGAAAAAATCAGTGTCCAGAATTTTTTTTTGAAAAGATGGCAGATCGAGGACTTTGCGGCCACGGGTTAAAACACTTAATGCTTTGGTGATTAAGATATTAAAATGCTTGGACTTGTTTTTATCATAGTCATTGATTGGTGCTGCTTTCCAGGCATCATAGTTGGCTAAAGAGGTCACGCGTAGCATGCCTTCGTTGAGCTTTAAATCATTCTTGTAGTTATAGTTATTGGGCAAACAGATCACACCGGAGGATGGATCCGCCATGGTCGGTGGTGTCCGGTATCCGAAGCGATCTTTTTCGTCGAAAAAAATTATGGTTTCATCCCAGTCAAAATCCGATGGTTGGCCATCGAATACCGCAATGGCTTCGCAGAAAGAAAGTTTTCCGATTTTATTATCGTTGGGCTCGATTGAATGACATAGCCTCATCGTCTCCACATGTCCGATGGTCGAAATTATATGATCAGCTTCGATGAGCCTATCATTATCAAGAACTACACCACTGGCCTTGCCATTTGTCGTTTCTATTTTTTTTCACCGCACAGCGGAGTTTTTTTTCGCCCCCAAGTTCACTGAATTTTGTTATAAGTAGCTGGAGTATTTTTTTTATGCCATCGAAGGGCCGTGCGAAGCCTTCGAGAAATATGGAGCGGAACATGATCACAAATTGTCGCCAATCCATATCATCTTCTCTCGCACTGCCATAGTAGGATGTGGGCAATAGGAGAATGTCTTCCAATTCTCGATTATTAAGTACCTGAGAGAGTATGCCGTGGGCCGAGATATATTCCGATGTTGTGGTGAAAGGATTATATTCTTTGATCATTTCGACCAATTTTTTAAACCTGTCCATGGCCTGGGGAAATAGCCGAGAGATCTCAGACTCCAGCAGTGAAAAATCATTATTGAATTTAACGACCAATTGATTGAGTAATATTTTTGATGATTTTTGCTCACTTAATTCCAGGCTGTCGTGGGATAACCTGAGCTGTCGCAACAACTTAGTCAATGGTGAACCGGTGATGCCTTTTTTTACAAAATTCGTTATGGCATGTAATCCCACATCTATCCTTCGGCCAAGTCGGCTGTAAAAACTATTGAGCCCACCGATAACGTAATGTTTTTCGAGCAGTAGAACCTTTTTGCCAAATTGGGCCAGCCTTATCCCTGCGGCAAGACCAGAGAGGCCAGCACCTATGATAATTGAGTCATATTTATCCGAAATAGCAGACATCTGTATAATTATCTAAATTTTTGCTAAAATTTGCAAATATTATTTAACATATTGCCAATCGATGAGGGTGAGTTGGACTCGGATTGAATTATTCCAGTTATCCGGGCCAATCTTGACGAGCATATCGAAGGGTTCATTTATCCTGGGCATGTTATTTATCATGTTCCAGGCAATACAGTTAATACATAAATTATTTCGGCCAAATAGGCTGAATTTGAAGTGATTTTTATTTAGGCCAAAAACTTCTGGATTTGTCATGGATATATTTCTCAGACAAAAAATTGGCTCGTCATTTTTCTGACCATAGGGTTGTAGTCGATCCAGCTCCAGTATAAAATCATTGCACAATTGCTTTGGGGTTAACTCACATGCCACATCTATGGCCACCTCTACGTCATCCAGTTGATAGTCAGCTATAGCACTGCAGAAGTCATCGCGAAATTGATCTATTTTTTCTGTTGTTAGGGATATGCCGACAGCGAAGGCATGACCACCCCAGGCTTCGATATTTTTTTGACATTTTGAAACTATATCCATGAGGTTGTAGGGATGGATGCTGCGGCCGGAACCTTTGGCCAGACCACGTTCTTTTCCTAAAACAATACATGGTTTATTGTAATCCCGGCTGAGTCTTCCGGATACGATGCCCACCACACCTGAGTGCCAATTTTCATTATAGAGGACAATGCCCGGAGCATTTTGATAATTTGTATCGACTATTTTGGAGGCTTGGATGATGATTTCGTGCTCTATTTTTTGCCTCTCTCGGTTCATTATTTCCAGGGTTGCCGCCAATTTTTTTGCCAATTTTTTGTCATTGGATAACAGCAATTCCACCGGCAGTGATGCATCGGCCAGTCTCCCGCAGACATTTATCCTTGGAGCTAACTTGAATGAAACATCTGCGGCATTCAATTTATCTTTGTTTCTGATACCGGATTCGAGGCAAAGTGCGGCCAGGCCAGGCCTTTTTTTCACCGTAAGATTTTCCAGACCAAATTTTGTAAAAATTCTG
>JAIRXD010000086.1 GCA_031268545.1 Puniceicoccales bacterium
CCTGAGCGGTCGGTTCGATATCCTGAAGGTGCATGCTAAAAAAGTGAAGTTGGCCAAAAATGTCAACCTTATGGAAATTGCCCGAGGGACATCTAGTTTTTCCGGGGCGGATCTGGAAAACCTGCTGAATGAATCGGCGTTGTTGGCGGCTAGGTTCGATAAGAAAGAGATTGAGCGGATCGATGTGGATGAAGCCCGGGATAAAATTTTCTTCGGTCGCGAACGCAAGAAATTGATGGATAAGAAAGATAAACTTATCATAGCCTACCATGAAGCTGGCCATGCTTTGGTGCAGGTAATGGTGGATAATGGCGATTTGCCTGTCCATAAGGTCACTATTATTCCCCGAGGTCAAAGCCTTGGTAGCACGATGTTTATACCAAAAAAAGACATTTTGAATTACTCTAAATTGAGTTCGCTGAGCCAAATTTGCTGCGCGATGGGCGGTCGTGTGGCCGAGGAATTGGAATTTTCCGAGATTACCAGCGGTGCGGCTGCCGATATAAAGTCGGCAACGAAAATTGCTCGTCATATGGTTTGCGATTGGGGGATGAGTCCATTAGGGCCGGTTGCCTACGGGGAAAATCAGGATCACATCTTTCTCGGTCGGGAAATAACTCGGACTCAAAATTACAGCGAAAAGACTGCCCAGCAAATAGATGGCGAAATTTTTAAAATAATAGAGGAGGAGTATCTTAGGGCGAAAAAAATTCTCACCGATAAACGAGATTGCTTGAAAAAACTTGCCGAAGCGTTACTTCGTTACGAAACCATCGATGGCCGTTTGGTTTACGAATTGGTCAAGCATGGCGAGTTCCGATCAAGGATTGTCGCTGGTCATAGGTCGGCCAAGAAGAAGGATAAAACGCCTGATGACAGTAACCAGAAAAATAATAAGAAAAAGCCCGATGCTGCTGGTACGGCCGAGACTGCCGAGCCGAAGGTTTGAGATGTTGTTGCTACTGTTGCTTTTTTTACACTTTAGATGGATTAATGGCTTCATTTATGGTGGAAATAAAACATTCCAGGTTGGTATTTTTTAGTAGTGCTTCCATGTTGGACAACGCTTGGTGTATTTTTTCCAGATCTGAAAATGAAGTGTATTGAGAGTATAATTGTTTTATAAGGCGTTCAATCAGATGTTTTACTGAATCAATGTCAGTGTTTTCAATGGACCCATTGCGGGCTTCGTTTATTTTTTCCATTAGCAATGAGATTATTGTGTCTGGCGGAATTAGATTTATATCGTTATATTTATGAATTTTTAAGCAAATTAGCTTGTAGATTTTGTCATTTTTAATATCCAGACATTTTTCGCTGGCCTGGAAGTCCAGGCTGTTTAGCATTAATATCAGTACGCGTTTAGCTGCCTTTCTTCCAAGCGTTTTTTTAATATCAGAAATTTTGTTTTTTATATTTTCCTGGCTTTGAAAAAGAGAATCCTGGTCGTCGATCAGCACTGCATCAATGTGGCTTTGGGTGAGGTTGTAGATCTCTGTCTGGACGTCGAGTAGCGGCATGGATGAGTGGCTCGTAGAGTATACTTGTTTTTTGTTCGGCAAATTTTCATGACTTTTACATTGACTGACGATGCGATTGGGCCAGGGGGCCTGGTGTTGTTTTGGCTGCGAATTTTTATCTAGATCATATTTTTTCCCGCCAAGTAACGAGTTGAATGTAAATGATATGGCGATCGACATAGTTAGAATTTTTTTTATTTTCATATATATTTTTTTGTAAAGTTAGCGCATCTATTATGGCCTGAGGTGAAGTTTTGCCAAGGGCTGCACAGCTATTATTAGATCTATTAATATAAATTATAAGCGGCTCTTATTATTTAGGAAAAGTGTGCGCTGATAACTTTTAGCCGTCGATTTCCAGTTCTATAAATCTTTTAATTTCGATGCCGTATTCCAGAGGAAATTCATTGATTAAATCGTTGACGAAGCCATTGATTATCAAACTGATAGCCTGTTTGGCTGGGATGCCTCTCTGCTGCAAATAGTATAGCCTTTCTTCGTCTATTTTGGAGATACTTGCCTCATGTTGCAGGTGATTTTTTTTGCCGTGCACCAGGATGGTTGGGCAGGTTTCGGTGCAGCTATTTTGGTTTATCAGGAGCGAATCGCAGCGAGTGCTGTTGCGGCAATTTGACGCATTTTCGCTGATATTTACTAGGCCTTTATAGGAGGCGAGGCCTGTGCCAATGGAGATGGACTTTGACAGGATATTTGAAGTGGTTGAGTTGGCCCGGTGAATGATCTTGGCGCCGGTGTCCTGTAACTGGTTATGTGACGCCAGTGCCATCGATAAAATTTCTCCTTTGGCCCGTTCTTCGGCCAAAATTATGCAGGGATACTTTATGGTTTTTTTTGATCCGATATTGCAATCGATCCATTTTATTTCTGCGTTTTCGTGAGCTAAGCCTCTCTTAGTAACCAGGTTATATACATTGTTTGACCAATTTTGGGCGGTGATGTACTGTAGTTTGGCATTTTTTTTAGCGATTATTTCGACGACTGCGGCATGTAGCGCTGCTGTTTCAAATTTCGGAGCGGTGCAACCTTCCATGTAGGTTAGCTCAGCGCCTTCATCCACAATGATTAATGTGCGTTCGAACTGTCCGAAATTTTCTGCATTTATCCGAAAGTATGCCTGGAGTGGCTGCTTAATTTTGACTCCCGGTGGAACGTAAATGAAACTGCCTCCGCTGAAAACCGCGCTGTTCAGTGCGCTGAATTTGTTGTCGGTCATCGGGACAACTGTGCCGAAAAATTTTTTGAAAATTTCTGGATAATTTTTCAGGCCGGTGGTGGAGTCGACGAATATCACGCCGTCCTTCGCCAGGGTGTCTTTTATCCGAGAGTAGGCGGATTCGCTGTCGAATTGCGCCTCAACGCCGGCGAGATATTTCCTTTCTTTTTCCGGAATGCCCAGCCGATGGAAGGTTTTCTTGATTTCATTTGGCACCTCATCCCAGGATCTCTTTGATTCGTTACCTTTTGATAGATAATATCTTATGTTATCGAAGTTGATGTTATCATTCTTTAGGGCTGCTGGCAATGCCAGGGCTTTAAAGGTTTCATAGGCCTTTTTTCTGAATGCCAACAACCAGCTATCCTCGGATTTTGTTTTTGATATGTATTCTATCGTCTTTTCGGAGAGACCGGTGCCAGCATCATATTCATAGGTCGTATCGTAGTGAAAATCTCCGGGATCTAGTGATTCGCTTAAGTTGTTGCTAGTATTCATGTTATGAATCTTTATTGATCCAATTATAGCCATGGATTTCCAGTTCTTTTAGGATGGATTTGTTGCCGGAGTGGACTATTTTTCCGGCCGCCATAAGGTGAATTTTATCTGGATTCATCTGGTCTAAAAACTTTGGATAGTGGGTTATGATAAGTGCACTGAAGTTGTTATCCCGCAGGGAGTTGATGCCATCTGCTAGGATTTTCATTGCGTCCATATCCAGGCCGCTATCGGGTTCATCCAGGATGGCAATTTTTGGTTTTAGCATCATTAATTGCAGGATTTCGCAGCGTTTTTTTTCGCCGCCGGAAAAGCCCATATTCAGCTGCCTTGATGAAAATGATCGATCCATTTTCAGCCGATCCATGCATTCGTAGAGATTTTCATAAAATTCATGTATGCTGATTTTTTTGTTCATATGCCTGGCTTGAACGGCTGCCCTTATTAAATTTGCCACTGTAACTCCTTCTATTTCAAGTGGATATTGAAAGGCCAAAAATAGACCATGCCTGGCAATTTCATCGGGGTTTAGGCCGACGATATTTGTCCCATCGATGGTCAGGTTACCGGCGGTGATTTTATAATCCGGGTGGCCAGAAATCGCCTTGGCCAGCGAGCTCTTGCCGGCGCCATTTGGCCCCATAAGTCCATGTACTTCGCCCTTCGGTATTCTCATTGAGAGGTTGTGAATAAGCGACTTATCGTAAGTTGTCACGGCTAGATTTTTCAAATCGAGGGCACCCATGTTACTGCAAGCTATAGTATTTTTATTGAAAAGTCAAAATTTTCTGGTAAGGCGGTTGATATTGGTAATATGCATGATTTATTGGTCCATGGCGGTGATGAATCGGCGGAAGAGTAGAGAGATTTTTTTGGGAAATATTGGCCTTGGGGGAGATAATCCGATCAGGGTGCAATCCATGACGAACACAAAAACCGAAGCTGTGGATGCTTCCATTGACCAGATAAAGAAACTGTATGATGCTGGCTGCGAAGTAGTTAGGCTTGCTATTACCTCAAGCGCCTCCTGCGAAGCTTTGGGGTATATCCGCAGCAAATTGAAGGCTGATGGGCTGGCTATTCCGTTGGTGGCCGATGTTCATTTTTCCCAAAAAATTGCCTTCGAAGCGCTAAAATATGCCGACAAGGTCAGGATAAATCCTGGAAATTTTTTACATTCTGATCGAAATTTATTGTCGAAAGCCCGGACCAAAAATATTGCTAACTCCTTTGGGGCGTTTGTGATAGCTGCCAAAAATGCCGGGAAAAGTATTCGTATCGGTGTAAACCAGGGATCGCTGGATGGTTATATAATAAAAAATTTTGGGAGGAGTTCACTTGGATTGGTCGAGAGCGCGGTCGAATTTGCCACTGTAGCTGTGGATCGAGGTTTTCGGGACATGGTTTTCTCGTTTAAATCCAGTTACGTTCCGTCAATGGTTGAGGCCTATGAGTTTGCATGCCAAAGGTTTGATAAAATTGGCTTCGATTTTCCGATGCATGTCGGGGTGACCGAAGCCGGCGATGGCTCTTTGGCTAGGGTGAAGAGTGCGATTGGCATAGGGTCGTTGCTGCTGAAGGGGATAGGCGACACGATTCGGGTTTCCATAACCGGCGATCCGGTCAATGAGATAGGCGTTGCCTACGAGATTTTGCAATCCTGCGGTGTTAGAAAAACGATGGTTGAATATGTGGCCTGTCCTTCCTGTGGCCGTACTCAGTTTGATATAGAAAAAACTTTACGTGCCATAAAGCTGGCCACCTCAAGGTTTTATGGCTCTGGTTTAAAAATCGCCGTGATGGGCTGCATAGTGAACGGCATTGGCGAAATGGGCGATGCGGATTTCGGTTATGTTGGTGGGCTGCCGGGCAGGATAGATTTATACAAGGCTGGCAGATGTGTGAAGCGGGCGATAGATGAAAAAGATGCTGTCAATGAACTAGTTGCGTTGATTTCCTTTGGCCAAGAATCATGACCTTTGTTATTTGACTTTTGATTATTTTTTTGCAGATTGCAATGCCTCATGGGGTGTGTTTTGGTCGCCGGTGCCGGCGGTTTTATTGGTGGTCATTTGGTCAAAAAGTTGAATGACTCAAAAGAAGTAAGGATAAAAGCTGTTGATATAAAACCACTTAACCTATGGCATCAGATACAAAATGAGGTGGAAAATATCTCGCTGGATTTGAGGGATAGGGGTAATTGCTATTCTGTTATGGCCGGAGTCGATTTGGTTTTCAACCTTGCGGCGGACATGGGCGGCATCGGGTTCATTGAAACCCATAGGGCTGCCTGTATGCTGAATGTGTTGATAAATACGCATCTCCTTCTGGCAGCGAGAGATAACGATGTGAAAAATTATTTTTTCGCCTCATCGGCCTGTGTTTATAACCAGTCAAAGCAGTTGGATTGTGCCAATCCTGGGCTGAAGGAGTCGGATGCCTATCCGGCGATGCCCGAGGATGGTTATGGCTGGGAAAAATTGTTTAGCGAAAGGATGTGTCGGCATTTTCGTGAAGACTTTGGCATTGATACTAAGGTATTTAGGTTTCATAATGTCTATGGGCCGTTCGGCTTATTTGAGGGAGGTCGGGAAAAGGCTCCGGCGGCGATCTGCAGAAAAGTTTTGGTGGCAAAGTTGTCCGGCGAAGATCGTATCGAAATCTGGGGTGATGGAAATCAAACCAGATCGTTTATCTACGTGGATGACTGTATCGAAGGCATAATCAGATTGATGAAAAGCGATGTGGTTGAACCACTTAACCTTGGGAGCACGGAGTTAGTTTCAATCAACCAGTTGGTTGAAATGGTGGAGGATATTGCTGGTCTGAAGTTAAAGAAAATCTATTTGCCCAATGAGCCCAACGGCGTTAGAGGGAGAAACAGCGACAATGAGATGATTAGAAATTTTCTCCATTGGGAGCCAGTCATTCCGCTGAAAATTGGCCTGGAGAAAACCTACAATTGGATCTGTAATGAAATGAAAATCAGGCACATATGAATATTAGTACAGGTAACCGTAGTTTTTGAGTAGCTTCTCGGCTTTCTTTTTCTTGTAACTTTCGAAAATATTCTTCCTTTTTTCCAGTGTATTTTGTTGAAACTTATCTGCCTCATTTTCATCTATTATTGCCAAATAGGTTTTGGCATCGGGGCTGGTATAATTCACAGTCCCATCAGAATCAGAGCTAGTTGAAGAAGGGTAGGCAAAATCTTTACCTTCACAGGCTTCTCTGAGGCTTCGATATTTTTGGTCATTTACTGCTATTTCCTCAAACAGCATCTCTCCTACAGCGACTCCATCGTAGATTCCGTTGCAGATAAATTCCACCAACCCTTCTCTAGAATCTATTCTGTTTAGTACTTTGTCAAGATTTTTTATGGGATCTCCATTATTTTCGGTATAAAATATACCCAATGATGTGAATAAAAATCGTGGCAGACTAATTTTTGGAAATATTATTGCGCCTAGATACTTTGTCAAGTAGGCAACGCCTTCCAATTCCTCGGGGCCCCTTTGGGCAAGGGATCGATTAATCATCTCTCTTTTATATAGATCCACTAGTATGGCAATGATATTTTTTTTCATGGAATTATCATGGCTATTGGTTGGTGTGTAGGCTATGGCAAGGCAGCCGGTAAGTTGCAGTCCGGTAATGGCTTGATCGACACAGTGGTCTGTATGATCCACAATTCTTCTTAGTAATATTTCCTTTGTTTCATTATTTGCCAGGGCTAGGCAATTGTTCAGATAAGCCATCATGGCCAGGTTGTTGCTGTTTTGATTTTCGCCAAATTCAGATATTTTTTGGAAAAAATTATCAGACAGTAATTTTTCTAGGGTGATAGATTGATGAAAATAAAAAGTATCCACATTATTGCTTAAGCTATTTGCATTGTTGATTATATTTTGGATGGTGGCTGGATTTAACTCGTTAAAGGAATTTATTATTTCGTTTTTTAGTGTATCGAAAGAATTATTTTGATTGACATTAGAAATGAGGTTGCTATAGGGTTCGTTATTTAAGACATTTTTTATCTTTATACCTTTGGTGACCAACGATTTAGCATCGATTAATTTACATTTTGCCTTGGCTAGTTCTGATAGTACGAGTTTGCCATCTTTCTTCAATAAGTGAAATTTTTTTGCTGGATATAATTGATTGAACTCATCTTCGAACTGGGTAATATTTTCTTTTAATTGATTAATTAGAGTGGAGGGTCGCTGATATCTGATAGACTTAGTGACGTAACATCCATTATATTAACGAGATATTGAGCATTCGTTATACGCATCGGGTCGTTATTGTCATAGGAATCGTCATAATCCTGGAGTGATTGATGGATAAAATTTTGAAATACTGTTTGTTCAGGCCTAGGTCCTTCATGGAGGGAGCTTGTAATATTTAGGTTTCTGGCTGAATTGTTACTAAAATTGGTTGGTGGCAAATGGATGTTATCTAAAATTTGGTATAAATTGTAATGGCTATAGGCGTTTTGTGTCCATTGGGTCAAAAATTTATGTTGATTGAAGCGATTTTTAAATCGAATTCTTTTGTTTTTTCTATTTTTATTTCGGCGGCTGGCAAATTTATATTTTTTTATATTTTTAAGGCGCTTTTTTTGTTTTTGTGATTTTTTGCGCCCAAAAGTACTTCTATTGCGATAGCGATATTTTGCTATAGTTTCAGTTGCAATCATATTGATGATTATGAAAAAATACAGTAATAATCTATTGAATAGCCCGCCAATCCTCATCGCCTGAAAAGGCAATTATAATTATATTTATGGCAAATTTCAAATGAAAAGCACAACGATTTGTGAAAATCGCCATGCTTTAGATAATGCTATTATCAGAATGAAGTTGATAATTAGCTGCTTTTTTGATACATGTTTTAATTTTTACTCATGATTATATCTAGTTATCTTGGCATAATATCAGATGCATTATAGGTTACTTTATATACACATTCAGTAATTTTTTTCTGGATGCTTATATTTTTGACTATCCCGTTCGCATTTTCATTATGCATAGAATTTTTTGGTTCTTTAACAATTTTTATGTTAAAATTTTCAACTACTTTCGGTATGGATTGTATTAATTTTGGAGTTGGCAAAAAAAATTGGTGCTTTCACTAATGAAGCATAGGATGATGGGGCATAATAATTGCTATATCCTGAATTATTTTTCCATTTATTATGATTATTTTTTTGTTTATTATTATTCATAACTCTATGATTTCTATTATTTTTAGCATAAATAGTCATATAAATAGGCATAGCATTAATAACCAGCATGCATATTAATAATGTTATTATATGATTTATCTTCACCACGGTGCCATTTATCTCGTCATAAAAACCAAATGTCAAGAGAAAAATGAAGAATTTTAAATATTTTATGATAATTATGGTGCCAGAGGGCGGATTTGAACCGCCGACCAAAGGCTTATGAGTCCTCTGCTCTACCCCTGAGCTACTCTGGCAGATGGCATTCCTATGCAATGCACTACCCATTTGATGTCAAGAAAAGTTTAGTTTTTAGTAGAAGGAATGGATTGTATTTTTTTAATTTTTTGCTTGACATTCTGGATTTGGTATAAGAGGGTTTGCGGGTCATGAATATTAATAAGTGTGAAAAACTTTGCTAAATTTAATTAATAAGTGCTCGATAAATATATAAATATGATTATTATTAAATATATGAAGTATTCTAGGTTATTACTGAAGTTATTGCTTATATTGAGTATATTGCCTGTCTATCTAAGTGTTAATATTGCATTGGCTAAGCCACGTCATGCTAGTTTTACGGAAATTAACCGTAAAGCTCTTGATGTGCTTGTGCGTGAAGCTATTGGAGATATTAATCCCTATAAGGAAGGTCTTGTTATACCTTCGAGCGAAGAAATTGATAATGCACGTAATTTACTTGGGGTTAATGCGCCTAGTAGTAGCGATATCCAGGATATTTACAAAAAATTAGGAGAACCCTCACACGACATACTTATGAAGGCCGTAATTGATGAATTTAAAGCAAAACGTGACAATAAGAAGTCTCGCCGAAAAAATGGCACCAAAGGTAAAAATTCAAAAAATAGCTCCGTAGATGTGGCCAATGATAGCGATTCCGATGATAAAAGTTCTGCAGATAATAAAAGCGAAAATGCCGATGGCGCTAATGGCAAAAAGCCGAAAAAAGAAGATAAAAAAGGAAGTGCGAAAAAAAAGGATTATAGCAATAAAAAGACAAAAAGTAGCTCTCCAGCTAAAGCCAGTGGTGGTAGTTCCGGTGATAAAAGCTCTGCAGGCAGTAAAAGCGAAAATGCCGATGGCGCTAAGGGCAAGAATCTGAAAAAAGAAGATAGCAGTGTTGTAGGTGCGAAAAAAAAGGATTACAGCGATAAAAAAACAAAAAGTAGCTCGCCGGCTAAAGCAAGTGGTGGTAGCTCCGGCAATAAAAGTTCTGCAGCCAGTAAAAATAAAAGTGCCGATGGCGCTAAGGGCAAAAAGCCGAAAAAAGAAGATCAAAAAGGAGGTGCGAAAAAATAGGCCATAATATAGCACGGCGATGAACTTAAGGTTTGTTGATATCTCTGGATTGAATGATTAGTTTTCGTGATTTTAATTCCGCCAGACGTTCGCAGATCGCTTGCTCCGAACCAGATTTTTTGGGAAAATAAAATTGTTCAGGTAGAATCATATATTCCTGGCCTGAGATATTGTTAGGAAATTCGTGGCTATATAGATAGTCGCTTCCATTGCCAAGGTCTTTGGATACAGAGCCATGGCTGTCACGTAGCCACAGTGGTATGGGTTGCGCCCCATTTTCCTTTAGGTTGTTGACCGCTTTATCTATGGCCAAATATGCCGAGTTGCTCTTCGGTGCACTGGCCAAAAATATCGTTACCTGGGCTAAATTTATTCTACATTCGGGTAGGCCAATTTTTTCACAGGCGTCAAAACAAGCCATTGCCAGCGGTAGTGCCCGAGAATCCGCCAATCCCACATCCTCTGAAGCAGCGATCACCAATCTTCGGGCAATAAATCTTGGGTCCTCGCCACCGGCCAACATCTTTGCCAACCAATAAATTGCAGCATCTGGATCACAGCCGCGTATGCTTTTTATAAAAGCAGAAATTGTGTCGTAGTGTTCATCTTCATCTGCATCATATTTGCTGTAACTGTTTCTTAACATCTTATCAAAGATGCTCTTATCAATCATCGCCCCAGAAGGAACGCTCATTACAATTGCTTCCAATTGATTCAAGGCTCGACGGAGATCGCCATCGGAAACGCTCGCAATTTTATTCAGTACGGCCATGTCCACCGAGCAGCCGGTGGCTTTTAATCCCATGACTTCATCGGTTAGAGCTTTCTGCAATATGGAAACCATGGATCCATGATCTATTGGTTCGAATTTCACCAACTGGCTTCTGCTCAGCAGTGGGCTTATCACATAAAACCCTGGATTGTAGGTAGTTGCTCCAATCAATCGGATTGCGCCACTTTCCATATCAGGTAGCAATAGGTCCTGCTGGGCCTTATTGAATCGGTGAATTTCGTCGATAAAAAGTATGAAATTTCGATTCTTTATTCTGTTGATAATCTCTCTCAGCTCAGATACATTTGACAAAACAGCGTTGATTTTGACAAAATCGCAGTTCACGCTACGTGAAATTATCTCGGCAACTGTCGTTTTTCCACAGCCAGGTGGGCCATAGAACAATAAACTGCCAAAGGTGTTGTTTTTTATTAAATTCGCCAACAGGCAATTTTCACCGAAAATATGATTCTGTCCCACAATATCCGCCAAAATTTTCGGCCTCATCCTGGATGCCAAGGGAATATAAGCTTTGGTGTGTTCCACAACTTCTTGCAAATCAAGCGTTTTCTGGTCATCCGTCATCTTGATCGCACATAGGGATTATTTGCTATCTCATGGCCGATCGTGGTAATCCACCCATGGCCTGGAATTATTGTCGTCTCTCTGTCGTGATTATATATACATTCACGTATGCTTTTGAATAGCAAGTGTTTATCTCCTCCTGGAAAGTCCGAACGTCCAACTGTTTCGCGGAATAAAACATCGCCGGTGAATGCGATATAAAAATCTTCGAAAAAATATCCCACGCTGCCCTTCGAATGCCCCGGAATATATTCGATGTCAATTTTCAGGCCACATAGGTTAAGTTGTTTAATATCATCCACATATTGATCGATTTTGCATGGAAGTAAGGTGATATCCTTTTCGGAAAAAAATGGAATGCTGCTCGGATCTTCTATCCATGGACTATCGCCGGAATGGGCGAAAATCCTGGTGCCTTTTTGCTGAAGTAAGGCAGCTTCACCGCAGTGATCCCAATGTCCATGAGTGATAAGGACATACATTAATTTGAGTTTTCTATCAGCTATTATGGAATCGATGGTTTCTGCGGCATTTGGTGGCACGTCGATAACCATTGCTTCATTGGTTATCCTGTTAAAAATGAGGCCCACATTTGTCCTCAGCGGGCCTAATCCAAAGGTCTCAATGCAGAATTTGTCGTCAGAAAATAGCTCCATAGGTTATTTATATCATAATAATAATTTTAAGATTTAGTATTTCAATTGCATAAAATAGATACGCAAAATATCCTTATGACAATCATAAAATTTATCAAAAGTGGCAATGCCCTAAAAACGGCCGGGCCATATAACTAATATTGTAAAGGTGGCAACGGCTTTTTTATTAAATCTTCAGGGGTATATTTGATTGTCAATTATCAAATTATATATAGATGGAAGGTAAAATTTTGGCCTCGGTTTTTCTGGTTTTTGTCGAAATTTTTTCGCTATTTCGTTCTGTTTACGCTTCAGCTCTTCAAGTCCCTCTAGGGTAAGATTTTCGAGTTTCTTTTGTTGATAATTTTTCGCTGCTGCGTTCTGTTTACGTTTCAGCTCTTCAAGTTCCTCTGGGGTAAAACTTTTAAGTTTCTTTTGGTAATGTTTTT
>JAIRXD010000005.1 GCA_031268545.1 Puniceicoccales bacterium
TAATAGCGGATATCACTCACATCGTTATATTGGTGATGTCTATGCAATAGAACGCTGTAACGCACTTAAGTATGGAGCGTATTAATGTTTTCAAAATGGGTGGTTCGGAAGATGGATCGTTGATATTTACGGTTTTTATCTTCATAATCCTCTTTCCAATGGTCGAGCCTTTGAATAGTATCTCACTGAGGACAAAGTATATAATGGTGACCAGGCCGGTTATAATCATCACTCCGTAGAAAGGCTCCATTACTGTTCCTATCATCTTTGTTATATCGTTGGTATTAGCCATGGTTGATTCGGCAGATATGGTCGGCATTATACTAGATAAATCCGGCATCTTATCTTTGAGAAATGGAATGCATATAATCGATGCCATTAGGCAATCTATGTTAAAAGCCCAGGCTCTTGCATTGAGGGTAGCTGGTATAAATTTAATGCGTTTTTCGTCAGGCATGAACTCATACAGATCATGTTTAGGTTAATATTTTGTCAATCAGAATTGGAATTTTTGCCATGCTGTGGATTAAATTTGTGTATCTTGATTGACAATATCGCCCAAAGCATTGAGATAGATTTACTATTTGTGGTGGTTCCGAGGGTCTCCGGTTCAAATCCGGTCTGCCACCCCATTATGCAAATTTAAGCCATGTATACAATTTTTTGTTCGCGTTTTGCGTCTCCATTATTTACTTGTAGCTGTATTTCGTCAATTGCCGTTGAGTGGTGGTATAGTATATGAGTGATGTTGTTCCAGATAGTTTTAGTAAAATTTCCCCGGATAATTGTTATAACGCGTCAAAGATTCAAAAATTAGAGGGGCTCGAAGGTGTACGTAAGCGTCCAGACATGTATATTGGGGATACCAATGAGCGTGGCCTACATCATTGTGTATTCGAGATTGTAGATAATTCCATAGACGAAGCACTGGCCGATTATTGCAGAAATATCAGTGTGACCTTACACCCCAATGGTTCCTGTTCCATAGAGGATGATGGCCGTGGCATACCTGTGGATGTGCATGAAAAATACAAAATGCCAGCCCTGGAATTGGTTATGACTAATCTACATGCCGGTGGTAAATTTGCCAAGGGTGCCTATCAAGTGTCCGGTGGCCTGCATGGTGTCGGTGCTAAATGTGTCAATGCTGTTTCGGATATCTTTGATGTGGAGGTGAGGCGCGACGGGCATATCTATCATATGATCTTTGCCAAGGGGAAAACTATACAGAAAATGACCATCATCGGAGATACGAAAAAAACCGGTACAAAGATAACTTTTTTGCCAGATCCGGAAATTTTTCGTGAAATCAGAGAATTTAAATATGATATACTTGCCAAGAGATTACGAGAGCTTGCGTTCCTAAATCCAGGAATAACCATAGCCTTGGCTGATGAGCGCAATGATAAATCGGAAATATTTAAATTTGACAACGGCATAATCGAGTATGTGGAGTTTTTAAATAGGGGAAAAATTGCCATTCACGAAAGTCCGATAGCATTCTCTGGAACCGTCTCCGGAGATGATAATAGTAAGATAGCCGTTGACGTGGCATTGCAGTACAATGATTCCTATAATGAGCAAATCTACGCCTATGCAAATTCTATTTTCAACACCGAAGGAGGGACCCATCTTTCTGGTTTTAGGACGGCGTTGACCAGGGTGATAAATTCCTTCGCCAAAGCCAATAATCTTCTGAAGGATAAAGATCCAATTCTGACCGGTGAGGATGTGCGTGAAGGTCTAACGGCGGTTATTTCCGTAAAAGTTCCGGAACCACGGTTCGAGGGGCAGACCAAGACCAGGCTATCCAACAGTGAAGTCGATGGTGTGGTTCAAAAAATTGTTGGCGACAATTTAAAGTATGTGCTTGAGACAACCCAGAATCTTGGTCGGAAGATAGTTGATAAGTGCCTAAATGCGGCAAGAGCCAGGGAGGCTGCACGTAGGGCTAGGGAAACTGTTAGGAAGAGCGCATTGGCTTCCGGTGGGTTGCCAGGAAAGCTGGCCGATTGCTCGGAAAAGGATCCGAAAAAGTGCGAGCTATTTATCGTTGAAGGTGAATCGGCCGGTGGTTCAGCCAAGCAGGGCCGCAACAGGAAAACCCAGGCAATCTTGCCGTTGTTTGGGAAAGTTATCAATGTGGAAAAGGCTAGGATTGATAAGGTTTTAAATAGCGAAGCCATCAGGATGATGATTACTGCCTGCGGCACAGGCATAGGTAATTCTTCGGATGTGGGTGGATTTGATCCAGATAAATGTCGCTATCATAAAATAATAATAATGACCGATGCCGATGTGGATGGCTCTCATATCCAAACGCTTCTGTTAACATTTTTCTTTAGACAAATGCGTGAATTGATCGAAAGGGGCTATGTGTACGTCGCCCAGCCACCGCTCTATAGGATTAAGAGAAAGAAGAAGGAGCGCTATGTGGATAATGATGTGGAGCTCAACAGGATATTATTGGAACTTGGATCAGAAGATGTTACGTTGGTATCGGCCGATGATGGCAAACAATTCGATTCCCATAGAGTTGAAGCCGTGGTAAATGCATTTTCGAGATTGGAAAATCTAAGCAATGGCATAATTCGGTACGGTTGTTCATTTGCTAAGTACCTGAGCGCTCATGATTCGGTAACCCTGGATTTACCAAAATATATCGCCAGGGTGAGGACTGGAAATGAAGAAAATTTCAGGTTTCTTTTTGATGATGAGCAAAGATCGCAGTTTTATTTGGAGTATGGTATTTCCGATGATCTATTTGCTGGTACTGCTGTAAAGGAGATTATTAGGGATGGTCATAGTGTCCGGCAGCGCATTTCTGTCCATGAGATCTTTGAGGCGCTAAGGCTTAGCGAGATTTTGATGGAGCTTCAAAATGCTGGTTTGGACATGTCCATATTTGGGCAAACCGAATGTCCAAGGTACTATGTGGTCGAGGGCATCGGTACTGAGAATGAGGTGAGGCTAGGCATGCATTCGGGCCTGGAACTGCTTACAAAGATCCGGGAGCTCGGTAGGCGTGGCCTGTCCATACAGCGCTACAAAGGTTTGGGGGAAATGAATCCCAAGCAGTTGTTCGATACCACCATGGATCCGGCAACCAGAAGATTGCTGAGGGTATCGATCGAAGATGCGGCGATGGCCGAGTCGGTCTTTTCAATGTTGATGGGCGAGGATGTGCCAATACGCCGTGCATTCATAGAAGATAATGCATTAAATGTTTCCTATATAGATGCTTAAAATTTTTAGAGGCCGAAGTAGATGACCACAGAAAACGAAAAAATAATTTCATCAAATAT
>JAIRXD010000008.1 GCA_031268545.1 Puniceicoccales bacterium
TTTTGTAATATAGCCCCTGTTCGATGGTCATTACGAAACGTTGGATATTTTTTAAACCAGAATTGTTTCATTCCAAATGGATACTGAATTAGTCATTGCCCGTTCGATGGCCTTGCAAGAAATAGTAAAATTGCCTATCTGGTTCTGGCCCAAGGAGTAATCATATTCGCCGAATTTGGCAGTTTCATCCCAGCGCAGGTTGTGTACATATTTAAACTCGTCGATTTGATTCTTAGATGGTTTTGGGTGGCGGCGGTAGAGCCGTTCAAAATAGCTACTTTTGGGTCCGGTTTTATCACGATCAGCTTCGAAGATATGTGTTGATATAGAATTAGTTAGGACATTTTTGTCATGGTCCGTTATGAAAATATTTGGTGATAAATTTCCGAGATTATCGAGAAAATGTTTTTTTCTATTGATGGCGGTTTGGCACTCTAGTTCGTCGCCAAGGAAAATATTTTCGGATTGGCTGAGCCAGGTTTGCTCGTTTGCTGCCACAATAAATAGGTGCGAGAATGTATATTTTTCGGCTTGCTGGCTGGTGAGAAGCCATATTTTGGAATTATTTTGACGATGGGTGGAAATTTTACGTCTTTTATCCCTGATGGCCTCTTTCAATCTGGTACAAAAATTGGCTCTACTGATGGGCACTTTGAATGTCATTACCGTCTTAACATCTTCTGGTGCAATTGTTTTTGGAAAATTTTCTTCCATTAATTTTAAAAAATCGCCAAAGGTCGCCTGGGGCGGCAGTAATGGATATTTTTCGAAAAATGGTACGGATCTTGTGGTTTTATCCATGGATATAAATGCCAGTAATAGGCTAAAATTTTTAGATAATATGTGATCGAATGCCCGGGAGAATTCTCCGATGATTTTATTGAATTCATCGAGCTCAAGTATATGATTTGCAAGAAGTTGTCTCATGAATGCCAGCAATGACGTTGGCATCAGATACTGTTGAAATGTTGCCCAGGCATATAGAATTGACAATTTTTGGCTTGGGGGAATGAAACTCGGTGATGTGCTATAGTATGTCACGCCTCTAGATGAGAGAATGCTATCGATGATGTTTATGGTTAGGCACTTATGGGACGGTGCCACTATGCCAAGATGGGCTGTTGGATGTGACGATATGATTTTTTCGATTTCGTCGAGAACCAGAAGTGCTTCGGTGAGTTGCGTTTCTGTATGTGTAATTTTTACACTTGGCATATTGTTTTCGTTCTGGGAATGTAGATATTTCGCTTCTCCGAAAATTTTTTCCAAAGGCTCAAGCCAAAAAAATTCCATATCATTAGATTCATCATATAGGCAGTAAAAAGATGAATCCATTGCCAGAGATTGCAGCCTGTCAATGATCTTGAGTTTGTGAATATGTGTCCATGAGAAACCATAGAACACCATTAGCTGGAACATCTTAGGATTGCCGTCGGTAATATTAGCAACCTGATTATTTAGGCAGTCTTCCGCTGAAAAAATGTTGTATTTTTTCATCCAGGTCTCCAGGGCCTGGGCGACGGCGACGAACCTTTGGTTTCCGAGAATGGAAAAATTACAATCCATATGTGTAATATCATCAACTGCTTTCAAAAATTCATATATATTTGATTTGAGTAGAATTTTTTCACTACCCGATGGCAGGGTTTCGATCACATGTCGGCAAATTACGGCCAGGTCTTTTGGTGTTGCTGATCTATATTTTCCCACTGGCATTGGTTGAATTTTTTCAATTAACGTCTTTAGTGAAAAGAAGTTACAGTTCAGTACCCCGGCGCCGGCTTCCATGAGATTCATTTTTATGGAATCTATATCACTGGTTTCTGGAGTGACGATGGCGGCTGGCAGATAATTCAGTGGATCGATTGCCTGTAAATTTTCACAAAATTTGCGAAATATTTCCACTGGCGAATTTGATAAAAACAGAACCATTTTAATTCATTATATGATTAATATATTGATGGAATGGCGGTTGTGTTACACTTATTATATATATATGTAAAATTTTCATTGTGTATCGTCTTGACTTGATAATATTGTCCATGGTAGTCGATTGGTGAGAATTTCAAAACAAAAGAACCCATTATGAAACAAATTACATTTAGCGATCAGAGCTTAAATGAGTTCAGTAAGCTGGATAAATTAATTCAATTAAAACTTCTTGACAAGATCGGCGAAGTATGCGATGGTAGTATGCAGTTGAGCAAAAATGCGGCAATAGGAAGATTTAGAAGGGAGGGTATAGATATTTATAGGCATAGAATCGACGATTTGAGGGTCTATTTTGAGATCATTGACGAAGATGTGATATACTGTCGGTATATCCTTGGCGAGCATACACTTAGTGATTTTCTTTATAGGTTTTGCCTACCGGTTACAGATGAGCAGCTCACCGAAGGCAGTGGTTCTTTTTGGAAATATTTGGAAAGTTTTGTAAATAAGAAATAGCTAGGGCAGTGTGTCTAGAATGGACTGGAGAGTGTCGCTCATTAAGTGCAAGCTACCGTTTTCACCATTCACTATATCAAGGAGAATTAATTTGTCATTCTCCCCGAGAAGGTTTGATTCCGGTTTGGTTAATGATTTGAGAAGTGGTAAAAGTCTTACGATATTGCTTTGGATGTGTGCTAGGTCTAGCTTTTGATCAAAATCTATACTAGCCGCACCGCCGTTATTTTTTATCAAAAGAATGGCGCCCTGGATGCTATCGGCTATTTTTTGAATTTCATGACGAAGAATATCTGCATTTGCGTTTTGATTTTTGATCATATCCCGAATCAGATTGGTACTGTTTTGTACATATTCAGCTGCCTCCTCTGATGGTATAGGTGTAGCCAATGGCTGTTGATCTATATTACCGTAGGGTTTATTTAAAGCGTCGATTTTATTTTGATCCCAGTAACTACTACCTTTAATTCCGTCTACCATAGCAAATCCAGATTGTATTCAATATAACCAGGGTGTCAATTTTTTAGTAAATTTCATTGATTGAGCGCTATATCAAATTTAGATTTTCTTGGAATTGAGCTGCTGCTCTAGTAATGTCTCTGCTGTTTTGGCATATTCATGCATTTTGGTCCGTAGAGTAGCAATTGTATCTGGGAGATCTTTATTGCTATTTATGCTAGGGGGAAAGGCCGCATTGAGTTTAGTGGAATTGCTGGTGATTATCCCTATGTCTAAAGCATTAATTGTGTTGCTTTTATCTTTCATCAAAAGAATGGCATCATCGAGATTCCTAATCATTTTCTGCATTTCGGTTTCAAGGTTAGTTAGGTCTGGGTTTGGACTATTGAATTCCTTGTAGATTTTATCGGCATTATCCTGTATCTTATTAGCTACATCTTCAAGTGATATTGGTTGTGGGGTTGCGGGTTTTATTGGCGATATATCGGCTGGCGTAATATTTGTATTAGTTGTTGTTCTTGCTGTTAAATGTGTCTGATTTACATTTGGACTATCACTCATTTCGGTTTTGAGTTTAGCCATTATAAAATTTTGGGTGCAAAAAAATACCATGATTTTCGCCCCAATGGATGTTTTGCAAACACCTTTGTTTTGCAGTGCTTGGGCAAGATCAGCCCGATTACAATTCACGCCATTAATATTAATACTAGACCCAATCATGATGATCAATTATATTCAATGATGTGTTGATGTCAATTTTTTGGTAAATTTTCACTGGACAAATATTTATTTTTTCATAGAGGAATTAATTGAGGTGAAGCGGGTCGCAAAATTATCTCTGATGGTCTTTGGTGGCATGGCAATGAATTCTATTGCCGTGGCTGCTGATGGCCAGGCCGCGGCGGAAGGTTCTTCCCTATCTGCTAGTCCGGAAGTGGTTTTTGGTCAAGGAATAACAGATACTCTGGTTACAAGTTGGATCATTTCGTTGGCTATAATATTATTGATGAGATGGTTAGTTGGCGCTAAACCGACGATGATTCCTAGGCCAGGTCAGGCTGTTACTGAAACAGTACTCGGTGGACTGCAATCAATTATGGAACCAATTGTGGGGGCAAAAGCCTTCGGGCATATTTTTCCGCTGCTGTTTGGCTATTTTATTTTCATTCTGCTGCAAAACTGGAGCGGGCTATTGCCTGGCATTGGCTCAATTTTACACAGGGTTGGCGATTCTTATCTTGGGATATTGAGGCCGGTAAATTCGGATTTGAACGCCACATTGGCTATGGCATTAATTTCATTGGTTGCCTGGATGTACTTGTCAATCAAGCACGTAGGTATCAGTGGATTATATGGCCATATTTTTGGGAACAAGGCGGAGAAGAATGGCATTCCGGGATTTATGTATGGATTTTTGTTTGTTATCTTCTTCGGCGTCGGGCTCATAGAGTGCATATCGATAATTTTTCGTGGAGTATCGTTGTCGTTTAGATTATATGGCAATGTGTTTGGTGGCGACAATCTGCTTCATAACATGTACACATTCAGCGAGTTCTTAACTAATGGAGGTTTTGTAAAGACCGAATTGTTTAGGACCGCTTCGAATGTCCTGGGTGGCGGTGCGAATCTTATTGCGTTTGTAGTAAAATACTTAGGCTATTTGTTACCGCTACCATTTTATTTTTTAGAAATTTTAGTTGGACTAATCCAAGCTTTTGTATTTACTCTACTGGTGGCTGTTTATGTCGGATTGATTGTTAAGCATGATGATGAGCAGCATCATATTAATTTAGAATGAGTTATGATATTTAATGATTTAGTAAAAGGAATAAAATATGCCGTTTGATGTTGTTGGTATTATAGGTGAGGTGACCGGTAAGGGCCTGACTGGTATGTGTGGTTGTGTTGCTGCTGCGATTGGAGTGGCAATGATTGGCACGAAGGCAGTGGAAGCCGTTGGCCGCAATCCCGGAGCTTCGGGTAAGGTTTTGGTGCAGTCGATTTTGGGCATGGCCCTGGCGGAAGCCGTTGCATTTTATGCTTTGTTCTTCTCCCAGAAGTAGTTGTGGTCGATTGTTGTATCATCTTTTGACCTGTGTCAATGACCATTGAGTTGCCAGTGGGTTTCGCCTCTGTAGGTATCGATGCTATTTTTGGAAAATTTGGCATAGATTGGCATTTGCTTCTGATTCAAGGAGTTAATTTTCTATGCGTGGTATTTGTGCTCTACCGTTTTGCCTTTCGGCCGGTGCTGAAGACCATGGATGCACGCAGGGCTGAAATAGAATCAGGATTGAAGTATGCCAGTGATATGAAACTGGAACTGGAAAACCTTAACAGCCAGCGGCAGAATATGATAGATGGAGCCAGAACCGAAGCTGCGGAAATCATTTTTACTGCCCAGCAGCAGGCTAAGATTTACGGGGAGCAGCAGAAGGCCGAGATGGCTGCCACGGTGGAATCCATGTTTGCCAAAGCCAAGGACGAGATCAGTGCGGAACGCGATACGGTGCTGAAAAATACTAAAAATGAACTGAAATATCTGGTGGTTGATCTAGCGGCTAAGGTTTTGGAAAAGACTCTGTCGCAAAGTGATAAGGATAATTTTATCCAGGCAGCTTCCGCTGGGATGCGGGATGTTTTCTATGCAAAAAAGAATCAATGATGCACTGATTAAAAACCTTGTCGCCCTGTCCTTTGGTGACGATTCCAAAGTATCCTTTCAAAGAGCCAGGGCTGTCGTTATTGTGCTGTCGGAATTTTCTGATAAAAAAATTGCATTGACAAGATATTTTAAACTGCTTGGAAAAGCTATTCGGGACAATACCTTGGTGGTTGAGTACGCCGGGGTCTTGGATGAAAAAGAGATGAATTCTCTAAAATGTGCTATCGAGGCAATAAAAAATCGCAGGGTCGATCTTCTGGCAAAGGAAAATCCTCAGCTGGTCGCTGGAATTAAAATTTCCATTGGAGATGAAATTTACGATAATTCTGTCATAGCCAGACTGAATTCCCTAAGGTGATGCGCCACAACATGTTTTATGGCATGTGACAGTTAATAATGAAAGTAGTTTACGGGATAAAAAATAGATTTATATCCACTGTTAGGTTGTTTTTTGACAATACAATTGGCCGGGCAGATCGGGTGTCATTGATTTGCATGGTTTGTCTCATGGTCATCGGAATTCTGGCGATACATTCTGCGGAAGGTGGCCTATTTGTGCTATCTAAAATGCAGCTAATTTGGGCAATTATCGGAATGATTATCTACGCAATTACGGCCTGGATGGATTATAACATCCTGATGCGCAACGCTCATTGGCTATATGGTCTGGGCGTCGCGCTCCTACTGCTCCTTTGGACACCTCTCGGTGTGAGTAGATTTGGCTCCCGGAGGTGGATCAATGTTGGGGTTTTGCTTCAACCCTCCGAACCCGCTAAAATAGGGACTCTTATAATGATGGCAAGTTTATTGGCACGGTCGAATGTGGGGGCCATGAAGCATTCGCTGGTAACCATGACAAAAATTGGATTGATCCTAGTTATACCGACGGCGATGATTGTACTGCAACCTGATCTTGGATCGTCACTTACATTCTTCCCTATGGCATTTTCGTTGCTATTTGTTTCCAATCTATCGGGTAGGTTTTTTGTGATTGTGTTGAGTTCCATTTTACTTGCAATTAGCCTAGTGGCGGCAGATGCATATTCCTATCATATCTTTTTGGATAGCAACAAGTTAGACCCTTATCATGCCATTGGTCAGTACGAGAATCGCTCCTTTTTGCCACTGAAGGATTATCAGCGAAATAGGATAATTTCGTTTGTTGCACCGGATGTCGTTGATCCCAAAGGTACTGGGATCAGTTGGAATCTGAGGCAGTCGTTGATTGCTGTGGGGTCCGGCGGTTTCTATGGAAAGGGTCGCGGCAATGGAACCCAGGCGAAATTGGGCTATTTGCCAAAGTCGGTGGCGTCCAATGATTTTATCTTTTCGGTCATTGCAGAGGAATATGGATTTATCGGTGGGTTAGTTATTTTAGTTTTATATATTATATTGATAGGCAATGGGTTAAGGATTGCATGCCTGGCTCGTGATAGATTTGGCATGCTATTGTGTATCGGAGCCAGCGTGATTCTATTGATCCATGTTTTGATTAACATTGGGATGACCATTGGTGTGATGCCGATTACCGGAATTCCATTGCCTTTCCTGAGTTATGGTGGTTCCTTCATGTTGGTATGCAGCATGTTACAGGGCATCATCCAAAGTGTTTTTAAATTTAGAAAGAGTTATAATTGAGAATTATGGGTAGATTTAATGATGAAAGTATAGTGGCAGAATTGAAAAAAATTCCTAAAAACCCGGTTTATAATGGCCCATCGAAGGAAATCCTTAATGGTGAGGCACTTGTGAGGTCAAAGGATCAGACGCTGCTGCAAAAAATAATAAGAGCTTTTACGCGATCAGACAAAATTTTTCGAGAAATTATTATCAATTCATCATCCACGGAAAAGCGGGTTGCATTACTGGAAGATGGTGTGCTGCAAGAGTTTGAGATCGAATATTCGGATATAAATAATTCCCTAGGTGCTATATTTAGAGGAAAAATTCAGAACCTTGAGTCCGGTCTCAAAGCGGCTTTCGTAGAGATAGGAACTGAAAAGAATGCATTTTTGCACTACTGGGATGCCATTCCGGCGGCCGATTCCTCAGTGGAGGTCGTCCGGGAGAATGTGACGGCGAAAAAAGCAGCCATCGCGGCCAACGATATTCCAAAATTATATCCAATTGGCTCCGAAATAATGGTCCAGATAATAAAATCTCAGATCGGAACCAAGGGGCCGAGGGTCACCACAAACATTGCGTTGCCCGGTCGTTTTGTAGTATTGATGCCATTTAGCAGCGAATGTGGCATCTCAAAAAAAATAGAATCAAAGACCGAACGGTTGCGCTTGAAGAAAATTTTGCATAAAATAAAAATTCCCGAAGGTATGGGGCTGATAATTCGTACAGCTGGCGAAGGGAAAAAAATGAGATATTTTGTGAGAGATATTCATATTTTGCTGAAAAAATGGGAAGCTATTAGTAGTAATATGAAAAAAAATTCTGGCCCGGCGATGATCTATAAAGAGCCCGGCTTAATCGAGCGTACCGTTCGCGATTTCCTTACGGATGATATAGATAGGGTCATGATAGATGACGAGGATGACTACAATAAGATTCTGGAGTTGGTCGATGCAATTTCGTCGCGTTCCAAAAGAAAAATCCATTATTTTAATGATGATATTTCCATCTTCGAAAGGTTTAATGTGGAGCGGCAGGTCGAGCAGACCATGATGAAGTATGTGTCGTTACCCTCTGGCGGAGAAATTGTTATAGAAGAAGTGGAGGCGCTGACAGCCATCGATGTCAACACCGGAGCCCATCGCAATAAAAATGACGAGTCCGAGAATAAGAATTTTATCTATCAGGTTAATGCTGAAGCTGCTAGAGAAGTTGCCAGGCAGATAAAGCTCCGAAATCTTGGTGGGCTGATAATCGTGGATTTCGTTGACATGAAAAATCCTCGTGACAAGAAAAAACTTTATGATTTGATGTGCGAACTGATCGGCAAGGATAGGGAACGAACCCAGATATTGCCGATTTCTAATTTTGGATTGATGCAAATATCTAGACAGCGGCATTCCCAGAGTACAGCCAGGGATCTTCGGGATGCCTGCCCCTATTGCAGTGGCAAAGGATTCCTAAAATCTTCCCGGGCAATAAGTTTGGAAATTCAGCGCAGGTTAGGTAATATTTTGAAACGACTAAGCGGTGATGCAAAAAACGGAAGCTCTGGAAAGATAAAGCAAATAAGAATATTTATTCATCCCTCTGTGGCGCAATACCTTCGGGAACATTATGAAAAATTCCTAGTGGATATTGAGCGTAATAATAATGTAAAATTGATTTTCCGAGCAGATTCTGCTGTTCATGCCGAAAATTTTAAGATAGTTGATGCTGACAGTGGCCGAGATTTGAAGTGAAAGAAGGTGGCAGAGTAGTCGTATTATGTGGTGGTTATAGCTCATCGGAACGAGAAATTTCGCTGAAAGGCGGCGAGGAGGTGTACCGGGCGTTGGCGTCTACTCTGAGTACGGCAAAAATACAGCTGGATCGGGATGAGATTCCAAAAAAATTGGATCCGAAAACAGATGTGATTTTTCCGATTTTACATGGAGAGTTTGGCGAAGACGGTCAGCTTCAGCGGTTGCTGGAGGTTGCCGGATTCAATTTTGCCGGTAGCGATTCGCAGTCTAGTGCTTTGTGTATGAACAAGTTACGTGCAAAGACCCTGGCTCTTGAGCTCGGTATTAATACGGCAAAGTTCATAGAGCTTGAGTGCAGGCAATATGAATATGCGGAGCTGAGTGATGTATTTTCTGGCCGGCCATTTGTTCTGAAACCTGTCGGAAAGGGGAGCAGTGTTGGAATTAATAAAATCTTGTCCAGGAACGATTGGCTGGCGGTTTGTGATGAAATTTTGAAGGGCCATTGGTTTCTCGAAGAACATGTCACTGGCCGAGAAATAACGGTGCCAATTCTTGGCCATAAGTCCTTGCCTACAATAGAGATAACTCCTAAAAATGGGTTCTATGATTACAGGCATAAATACACTGCCGGGATGACTGAGTATACCCTGCCGGCGAAGGTAGAGCGCCATCTGGCCGATATGCTTGTCGAGTGTGCCGAAAAAATGTATGCCCATTGTGGCTGTCGAGATTTCGGCCGCATCGACTTCATAGTTTCTCCAAAAGGTGGCGCTACATTTCTGGAGGTCAATACGATACCAGGAATGACGACCACAAGCTTGCTTCCTAAGAGCGCTGCTTGCAACGGGTTATCGTTCACTGAGCTCTGCATAAAAATGATAATCCCAGCTCTGGACAGGGCGGGTATTTCGTTGAAAAATGTCCTATTATCGTCAAAATAAATTATTCAGAAATTGCGCATGAGATTACTAAAAAATCACCTGGTTACCTAAATTGCTTGTTCAAAAAATTAATACTTTGGCTATTGGTTGGAGCGGCTGTGGTTGGTCTGATCTATGGAGTTTATCTTCTTCTGGCAGAACGTTATCCGGTTATCAAGCAGGGCCTGTTTACCCAGCCAGTTAGGCGGATTGACTTACTATCCGATGGAGTTTTGTCGGCGCATTGGGCTAAGAATATTGTTTCGGTGAAAAAAGATATTGACATTATGGATGTAAATATTTTCGAAATCAAAGACAGGTTTGAGCTATTCAGGCAGATAAAGCACGTGAATGTCAAAAGAGTATTTCCGGATACGATAAAAATTCACATCAGCGAACGCTGGCCGGTTCTCCGGGTGTTGGTCCAGGAAAAAGACAATGGCAAAACCATCAGGACTCAGATGCTTGTTGATTCAGAAGGTGTTGTGTTTCCTGGAATGGGATATTCGAAGGACACGGTGAATAGCTTACCCTATTTGGATGGGGCCATGATTAAAAAAGATAAGCGTTCCAATCAGTATGAATGCACCGATGGAATTGATCGAATTGCGGAACTTATGTCTATGGTCAGGAAGAACTACCCGTACATGTATTCCCAGATAGAGGTCGTTTCCAGCGACAGGATTGCCGGGCAACATGCCACCCCATGGCAAAGAATAAAACTCAGATGCAGCTTTGCCAGAGAGGTGATTTTAAGTGATAGCGATTTCGAAGAACAATTGAGTAAGCTCGATTTTGTTCTTTCCGATCCAAAAGTTAGCAATAGGCTTCCGGTTCATAGACTGGATGTTACTGTGGGCAAGGAAGTTGTGGTTAAATTCAGGAATAATAACGGCGGCAGATGAGATCATGAAAGCTATAGATTTTTTTCAATTTCCGGAAAATTTTAATCGCTTTAGTGAGTATTTTGATCTTAACCAGGCTCCATGGGAATGGCTCAGTAGGATAAAAGTCGCGTTGGAGGAGAAGGATTTACAAAACCTGCCCCGAGAAATTGGTGGCGAAGTTTCCATTGGTCGCAATGTTTATGTCCATCCGAGCGTTAGGTTGCCGCACTTCGCGACCCTGGGCAATAACGTGTTCATCGACGAGGATACCGAGCTGAGGCCAGGAGCCTATATAAGGGATAATGTTATAATTGGCCGCGGCTGTGTGATTGGCAATTCCTGTGAGCTAAAGAACTCTGTGGTAATGAATTATGTGCAAATTCCGCATTTCAACTACGTGGGTGATTCGATCCTAGGCAACCATTGCCATCTCGGGGCCGGCGCCGTTTTGGCTAATTTACGCCTGGACAAAAAATGCATAAGTGTTCTAAAAAATGACACAGGTCTCAAAAAATTTGGTTCGATCCTTGGAGATCAGGCCCAGGTCGGCTGCAATTCAGTGCTAAATCCCGGGACAATACTTCATAAAAATGCCCTGATATCGGCCTGCATGTCGTTCTCCGGAGTATTGCAGAGCAACAAGATAGCGTTCATAAATAGGAATGGTGCCCTTGTCCTGAAGGACATAGAACCCAATGGTTGATTTTGTTATTGTTTTATTGGCCAGCAAGGATATAATCTCCTAAGGATGGGTGATTTAATTAAGTTTAAAAGAGTTATCGGCCATTTGGCTGAACAACTGAAGATTGGCGACCTGGAACCTGATGAAGAAGGGGCCTGTTATCTCGCCTTTGATGAGGATTTAATAATGAAATGCGCTGCTTTGGAGGATTTAAATCAGGTTGAGATGATTTCTTATGTCGGTGTGCTTCAAGGAGATAGCGTTGATATACTGAGAGAAATCCTGAAATATAATCACTTCTGGAGCGATACTGCCGGTGCAAATCTTGGCATAACCGAAGATGATAATACTGTGATGCTAAGTCAGCACATAGACATGGACTTTGTCGACGAGGACACCTTCTATAAGTCCGTTGAAGTCTTCGTAAATGCCATGGATCATTGGAAGACAAAATTTCCCGAGTTTGCCAAATTTGCCCAGGATGCACTACAACAAGCTGGAGCTCAAGGAGTTCCAGCTTCTGAAAGTTATAACCCTGGTTTTATGATGGGAGTGTGAATTCGCAATGAATGAATTCAGCGGACTGGAAAAAGCTCCAATTATTTTTTCCGGGGATGTGATCCTTAGCGCTTTGTCATACAAGAACATCGATAACATAATCAGCTATTTAAGCGATAAAGAAACAGTTTTTTTGCTGACCTATACCCCCTACCCCTATACCCGGGAGATGGCAGAGTTCTGGATCCGCCACATAGACAACACCATGGCCCGGGGTGAGGCTTTTTACTGGGGCATAAATGTAAAAGGCGATATTCCAGGAGCATGACAAGGCTGAAATGCATTATTGGATCGGTAAGCCATACTGGGGCAACGGCTACTGTACCACGGCCGGGCGCCTTGTAATCGATTATTGTTTCAAAGTCATGAAGCTGCATCGCCTCGAAGTAAACCACATGACCCGCAATATTGGCTCCCGTAGGGTGATAGAAAAGTGCGGATTTGTCTTCGAAAACGAAGCCATCGACTATGTCAAAAGATTTGGAAAATATGAAAACGTGATGTTTTATAGTCTACTGATGGATGACCTGAAAAATCTTCCCTAGGTTCTAGGGATCTCTCCTTGGAAAAAGTATCGCTCCTTCGGCAAACCTATTGCCAGCCAACGAATTACCGAATTGCAGCTCGGCCTCCCAGCGAAGGGTTTTAGGGCTTATCCCGAACAGATAAAATATCTGGGCAGACATATTTGGTATTATGGGATATAAAGCCAATGCAGCTATCCTAACACATTCTGCGGCAATGGCTAATGTTGCAAGCAGTGCATTTTTGTCAGCGCTGGCCGACGATTTTGCCAACTTCCATGGGGCCATCGTTTCTATATATTTGTTCGTCGCCCTTATAAAAATAAACAGATCATCCAGGGCCAAATGAAACTGCAACCCACAGCACTGGTCGATGAATCTGTCCCTGGTTGCCTCCCAGAGTGCTATCATTCCGCCATCATGTCCTTGATCCTGAATATATTCTGGGCACACACCATCGCAATAGCGGGAAACCATGTTCAATATTCGGCTGACCAAATTACCCAGATCGTTGCCCAGATCATTGTCATATCTGGAGGCGAATAGATCGTGGGAAAAATCGCTGTCCTGGCCAACTTTCATCTCGCGAATCAAAAAATAGCGCACCGGGTCTGATCCGTATATTTTTGCATATTCCATTGGATTTATTACATTTCCAAGGCTTTTGGACATCTTTGTACCAGAGCAGGTCCACCAGCCATGTACCAGAAGTGTCTTTGGCATAGGTAGATCTAGGGCGTGGAGCATTATCGGCCAGTATACCGCGTGGGCCGGAACAAGAATATCTTTACCTATGGTATGGTAATCAACGGGCCAGTACTTTTCGAAATCCTTCGTGTCGTAACCCACGACGGAAATATAGTTTATGAGCGCATCGAACCATACATAGGTGACATACTGGTCATCGAAGGGCAATGAAATTCCCCAGGATAACCGGTTCTTGGGCCGCGAAATACATAGATCATTGATGTCATCTGCCAAAAATTCAAGCACTTGCTTTGCGCGAAATTGGGGAAAAATAAAATCCGGATGGCTATTTATATGGTCTATCAGCCAGTCCTTGTGTTTTGCTAACCGAAAAAAATAATTGGATTCGCTCATCTCAACCACATCGCCAAATGTTTCCTTTGGCCAGACGCCATCGACCTTATCTTTTTCCTGAAGAAATTGTTCTGTGACAGTGCTATAGTAACCACTATATTCGGCTTTATATATCTCTCCCTGGGCGAATAATTTTTCCAATATGTTGCTCACCACATCCTTATGGCGCGGTTGGGTCGTTCGCACATAATCGTCGTACAAAACCGAAAGCTCTCGGCACATCGATCTGAAATCCACAGCCGTCGCATTGCATAACTCCTGGGGCGTCATGCCATTCTTCTCTGCTGTTTGCTGAACCTTCTGTCCATGTTCATCCAGCCCGGTCAAAAAATGAACATCTTCCCCCAGAAGCCGATGAATTCTGGATATCACATCAGCTAAAACCTTCTCGTAGGCATGGCCAATATGTGGCTTGCCATTGGCATAATCTATGGCCGTCGTTATATAAAACTTCTTCATAATCAATGAATTTTGCGAAAACAGTACATATCTAATCACTGGTCCCCACTAATAAGTAGAGCTACAAAGATCCAAATTCTAAAACATTACCTCCCATGAGGAGATAACCAGCTTGTATCTTTTATGGTATTTTTTATCCCGATGAGCGTTATGATGCAATAGACTACGTACATTGTGGCCTGGGCGTATTCTTTTATGTTTATGTTATGAATTAGTAAAAATCCATTACTAAATAGCCATAATATGTAGCATAATTTCAATCTGAGAGTTGCATTCAAGTAGGAACCAAATAGGGCAATTCCCACAGAAACCCAGGTTAATATTTCGATAATCTCCATAATCGGTAATAAAAATACCTAGGTTGTTAAAATTACATCCCCCGATTTGTCAATGGATATTTTGCTATCCCGGGCCTGAGAATAACTGAGGATCGTCAATTTATTTAAAAAAATTTCTCTCAGCAGTTTTTCGAATATTTTTTCTATTTTCATGGCAAATTCCAGATCGGTATCTCTGACTCCATCGGCGTCCAGGACCGATAGATCATTTTTTAGAAATATGATCTTGTTATAGTTATTGGTCCATTCGATGGCGGTTGCCAGGAGAGATTTTTCCAACCGAGAGGCTCCATGGGATCTGGTTGCTTCGGAATAGGCGAAGGAATCGAGCATTCCCCGATCCAGCACTAAATAGGCATAGCCGTGGGCAATGGCTTCCAATTCTTTCACAGCCTGTTTCATGGCTATATAAAAAGTGGCATTTTCCGTTTGTGATTTGTTGATGGGAAAAGGTGACTCCCGAGCCGTTTCGCTCAACACCAATGCATTTCTGCCGGATTTTTTTAACTCTGAGCAAATTCTATGGGAAAGAGTGGATTTCCCACAGCCATGGGTTCCGGTTATCAAAAGTCTGTAAATAGATTCTATCATTGGTAGAAAAATGAAATTGATAGCAAAAAATCAATAATAAGCATTGCCAAGGTCAATAGAATTATATAATAAAGTAGGTTTAGATTCATTTTAATTCCAATGGTGGCGCTGTTCAGTTGGCTAAATGCTGGCTGCGATATAAATTTATTTGACATTTTTTTCTATTGATAAAAGAAATTGTAAATTGTGTAAAGTATTTGGCGATGGATAGAAAAATTATATATATATTTATTTGGGCTATGGCCACCATTAGGAGTTGCTATGGCAATATATTTGAGAAAATTATCCAGACTGACATTGACACACCATTTGTTAAGAAGCTTGGCCGTACACTTCGTGACGTGCCCAGAGATGGCAATTGCGGCTACTGGGCGATAGCCATGGGCAATGATTCCCAAAAAAATACCTATGGCCGGGAGGATATGCTTGCCATTAGGAGGATTGTCTACCCAGCTCTGGGTGATGATATTAATGCCATGGGTGATAAGCAGTTAGAATCACCTAATTGTATCAAAATTGCGCGGCAGATAAAGAAGCCGATAATTGTTTCTGGCTTCTGCAATGATTTCTGTATGGCAAGAAAAACTACTAACCCAAATATGATAACTATATATATGCCTAACGGGGAATTATTAACCGGTGTTTTTGTCGATGGTATTGATGCAAATAATCAACGGCTCGTCGGTGAGAAATGTCTGAGGGCTTCCATAGATGGTGAGCACGTGATAAAATTTAATAAACTAAAATTATTTGAAATATTATACAGAAGAAGTGATTTTTTTTTACAAGATGGTAGGCTGAACCATCTGGTGTTTAATGAATTACAAGATGATTTTAATGCGAAATTTTTCAAAGAATGGGTGAATATAAGTGATGTGCCACACTACCCGGAGGATGACGAAATTCCCTGCGAAACCTCCAGGAGCAGAGGGGCTAATCGGGATGTTTTTGAGCAGGCCTGGAATGACTTTTTTAGGTATCAGATCGAAAAAAATGAAGCGATTCAAGCCATTGTCAGTAAAGATGATGCCATATTTATTTACAATCTCAATGGTCACTGGGTGGCTGCATTAAAAAAAGTAAATGGTAATTTAGGCAGTGGCAACTTAGATCACTCTGTTCAACTGCCGCAGATCCGAGTGTATCAGCCGGTTAAGCTGCATTGGCTATTTCCGATAAACACATTGCCGAAAGTTGGTAGTGGTTCTAAAAAACATCTAAAAATTTGTCGCATTTTGCCAAAAGGTCGCCGCGCAAATAATAATAGAAGGCATCGTAATAGTGCAAAAAAATAATCGAAATAATAGATATAGTAAGAGTGGAAGACATAAATAGCCTTAGATTGAAAAATAAAAAAATATCGATAAATTGTGATATATTTATATAATTTGTAAAAATATCTGATGTGATATAAATTTCGCCGAGCATTGGGAAATGCCGAGATCGAGAGATTGAAGTATTTTCCAAGAGTCATAACAAGTTGGGCATGTTGCAGGTATATCAGAATAGTGATTAAAAATCAAAAAAGACCTGAACTGACTTTGTTGGAATTTTAAAATTTGTTAATATTATTGTAATGTAAGATGAGGAATTATTATGGTAAAATGTTCGTTATGGAGTAGATTTATCGCCATTGCATTTTCATCAGCGGTATCGCTGGCAACTTTTGATTGTCATGGCATTTTTATAAAAAAAGGGAAATGGAATGGAAATTATGGCAATTCTGTATTGGCCAAATTTCTCAATTTGACTTTGTATGACGTATCAGGTGGCGGATGGAATGGCTGTGGATATTATGCGGTATGTGCTGGGTTAAATCCCCAGAGCGGAAGGTATAGCCGTTCCGATGCTTTGGCTATCAGGAGAATTGCCTATCCTGATATCAGTGATGATGCTGATTGTCGCGAGACCAGTACTGCTTTTTCTACGAAGCCCGAATGCAGTGGCGTCATTGCAAAAAAGCTGGGAATTACAATAGGGATATCCGGTATAATAAATGAAAATGGCGAAGAATTTGTTATCATATATCGCAAGGATGGTACCAGGACTGTGAAAAAGGTTAAAGATTTTGATTTTAACGATGGCTATGGTCTTAATAACGGAGATATGGTGGTGGTCCTCCATCGCATACCTCCCGAGGGGATGAGGAATCATATGCCCCATTGGGTGGTTGGGTTGCCAGGCATATATACATCAAACGAGTTCGAAACTATTACGCTGCCAAATATCATTCCACAGGCCACTCCACGAACTAACCTACTGGGAAGGACCGTAGCCATGCCAACGGCTAGGCCTGGCGTGACCAGGAAAAAAATTAACCAAACCAGTGAGCTATCTCTCAGGAGACGTTCATGGGCTCATAGTCGCAATAAAACCAAAAGGCGTAAAAAATTTCACAACAACAAGAGATATGGAAAATCTCACAGCAGGAAAATGAGGCGCAAAAATAATAAACCAGGTTCATATCATTCGGCAAGAGTCAAAAAATTTAACCGTTCGGCCAGGAAAAATATAAAAAAAATAAG
>JAIRXD010000010.1 GCA_031268545.1 Puniceicoccales bacterium
GATGTGCCATCGTTGAACACTACGCCCGGAGCCATAGACTTATTTAATCTGCTCGATTGTGCGTTGGGCAATGGTTGCGAAGTCGTTGCGATGGAAGTAAGTTCGCATGCATTGCATCAAAAAAGGACCCATGGATTGTCGGTGGATGTGGCGATATTTAGTAATTTGGCTGAAGACCATCTTGAGTACCATGGTGGCATAGATAACTATTTCAGAGCCAAGGAGATGCTGTTTTTAGGCGGGAATGGTCCCCGGCCTGCTGTGGCTGTTTTGAATGGTGATGACAGCTATGGGCAAGTTTTGGCGAAAAATCTTAAAAATTTTGCCGGTTGTAAAGTTATTAGCTATGGCATGGATTCGTTGGCAGATTTTCAGGCTACAGATATTTCCTGGGATTTGAGATCCACTTCATTTGTGCTGAATGCTCTGGGTAGAGTCTATCATTGCAAGGTGCCGTTGCTCGGTAAGTATAACTTGATGAATGTGTTAGCTGCTATTGCCGCGGCCAGCCTTAGCTGTAATATTGAGAGGTTGGTTGAAAAAATTGGGACTTTTCGAGGAGTTTTGGGGAGGTTGCAGCCGATTGTAAATGATATTGGTGCTTCGATTTTTATTGATTATGCCCATACCGAGGATGCACTGATTAATGTGCTGTCGACACTGAAGCCATTGACGAAGAACAGGTTAATAGTTGTTTTTGGCTGTGGAGGTGACCGGGATAGAGCTAAGCGTCCAGGGATGGCCAGGGTGGCATTGAGGTTTGGAGACATGGTGATTGCCACTTCGGATAATCCCAGGAATGAAGCCATTGGGAATATTTTTTCCGACATGAGGGCCGGTGTCCATGATGGGGACAGGATGATTTTTATCGAGGCTAGAGAAGAGGCTATACATAGGGCGATTAGCGTTGCTGCTGAAGGGGATACGGTTTTAATTGCTGGCAAAGGCCATGAAAAATTTCAACAATTTTCTGATAAAAAAGTATACTTTGATGACCTGGAAGTTGTGTTTAACGCACTGAGTATAAGGTAGTTATGAGCCAATGTTATCTTCTGAAGTTTGTGGGGCGATTTATGCCGAATGAAATTACTTCATAGAGGTTTTCGGGAATTTCGCTTATAAATCTACTTTTTTGTAGTGGAAGAGCGAATATTGTATTTTTATTAACCTGTTGTGATTGATAGGGATAACACATGTATAGTTCATCCTTAGCCCGGGTGACAGCCACATAAAATAGTCGGCGTTCTTCCGAAACATTACCTTCATCGATGGCGCGCTTGAGAGGGAAATTGTTTTCTGTCAAGTTTATAATGAAAACCACAGGAAATTCTAGCCCTTTAGCTTGGTGCACAGTGGTTAGCCGCAGTTGATCCTCGGGGGAAGTCATATCTGTTTCGGTAGTTTCGGATTGCATGAGGGCAACCTGATTGAGAAATGTCGTAGTGTCATTGAATTTACAGGCAAAATTAGCGAGGGACTCCACGTCATCTTGACGTGAATTGCTGTTATTGAAATTTTTTTGCAAGTAGAAAATATATTCCCCATGAAGGGCCATGGTGATGAGATCTCCTACGGAATTGACCTCTGTTTGTTCTGTATCTCTTTGAGCAGCATACTCAAACAGATCGGTTGCTGGATGATTATCTTTGGTTCCGTCCATGTATTTGATGCCCGCGTGGATTTTTTTCAGGGTACGTGCCAGTGGCCACCAGTATTCAATGGCGAGATTTGGTACCTTTGCCAGGACCGATTCTTCCTCTAGGCAATTTATGGGATGCTTGTTCTTTAAGTCTGCCTGTGACTGTAAGATATGAAACAATTTTTCGGCAGTTTTTTCGCCAAGCTTTGGTAGCCGGCACAGAATTTTTATGAATGCTCTGGAATCAGAAGAATTATTGGCAAACCTGAGCATGGCAAGAATGTCTTTTATATGGATTTGTTCAAAAAATCTGATGCCGCTGGTGATATTGTAGGGGATGCCGTAGCGCATTAATTCCATTTGCAGTTCCAGAGAATGGTAGTGAGCTCGGTATAGTATGGCCACATCTGACAGTTTGTAACCGTCTTGCTTTAAACCAGTTAGGCGTTTTATTATGAAATTTGCCTGTTGTCTTGCGTCGGCAGTTTTTATGAGAAATGGTAGTCGACCTTTGGCTTTGGCTGAGCTGAGTGTTTTTTCATAGCCAAATCTTTCTGATACCTGTATTTCGTTAGCTAGCAACAGGATCTGTGGCGTACTTCTGTAATTTTTTTCAATTTTCAGAATATTAGTATCTGGGTGACGATCGGCAAATTCTACGATATTTTTAATGTTTGCGCCGCGCCAGGCGTATATGCACTGAGCATCGTCTCCAACCGCAAATATTTGATGGTCAACAGCTAATGTATCAACGATCCGCATTTGAATTTCGTTTGTATCCTGATATTCATCGACTAAAATGCTACAGAACTTGTTGCCATAGAATGACAAGAGGTCATTATTTTTTTGCAATAGATTGAGGAAGTGCAACAGAAGATCGTCGTAATCGAGGACATTTTGCTCTGATTTTTTCCTTTGATATGTACTGGAAAAGCTTATAATATAGGGACTTATGTGTCCAAAGTAGGGGTATTTTTGCTTCAAAACATTGGCTACTAATTCCTGGGTGTTTATCGAGTAGCTCAGGATTTCCAGCATGACTCTTGGGCTTGGATTGCTTTTGTTTTTCAGAAATCCATAATCAATTTCCTTGACACATTCGGAAAACAGTGATAGGGAATCACTGTCGTCGAGTATGCAAAAATTTTGCGATATTTCGAGGCGGTCCGAGTGTCGGCGTAGGAATTTTTGAGCTATGTGATGGAATGTGCCCCCGTGGAAGTTGTCGCTGGTAAAGCCGGTGATAGCTTCGACTCGGCTAAGCATTTCTTTGGCAGCTTTATTTGTGAATGTCAATAGTAAAATATTTTCCGGCGCCACACCATGCTCCAATAGCCAAGCGACTCTGTAGGTGAGAGTTCTGGTTTTTCCGGTTCCGGCTCCAGCGAGAACCAACGTCGATTTCGATGGTGACGAAACGGCAAGGTATTGATGTTCATTTAATTCTTTTTGAAAGTCCGTTGCCATGGGGCCATGAATTTTTAAGTTAATTTTTCTGATTTTTCGCTATTTCTATATCTTTTTTCATCTGGGTAGCCCGTTGCTGGTGTGTCGAAAACTGCCTTCTTTCTCTGATAAAGGAAAGAAATTCCACGCCCACGTTGGCATGGATGATAGTCTGCCCCCCAATTGGATAGATGTCAAGCCTAGGTATTTGGTTATCGTTGTAATAATCGGCTATGCCGTGATATACCTCATTGGCGCTCAATATATTTACAAAATATATACCAGGGTGAATTTGTTGTTCATTTTTTACACTAAAAGTCGATATTAAAATATCCGAAACCTGGTAAGTGTGCTCACAAAAACACTGGCAGTAGTAATTATAGCCAAGCATCGAGTTCGCCGCGCTTAGGTTGCCTTCGAGCAGTTCTTGTCTGATTCGAGTGCTGCTGATCCGAGCGCCATTTGCCATAAGTGATTGAATAACAGTTACTTTTACGCCAATTTTAGAGGAGATAGATTCGAGATAGTTGGCACCTCCGATTCGCCCATTGCCAAATCGAAAATTTTGGCCAACACATATCATGTTTATTGTCTTGAACTTATGTTTCAGTACCTCTATAAAGCCCTCCGGTGTCAGGTTGGCGAATTTTCTATCGAAGTGCTGTTCGACCATATAATCCACATTTAACTTGCTCAGCTGCATGGTCTTCTGTTCATAGGTCAATATTAGATTTTTGCGATGGCCCAGAATTTCCGTTGGGTGGGGCAGAAATGTGTACACAATAGATTTGCCATTGATGATTTTGGCCGCTTCGATAGCACTTTGTATAACCCGTTTATGCCCAAGATGTACGCCGTCAAATACGCCTATGGCCAATGTCATCGGAATGTTTTCGTCAATGGGAATAATGTCTTTGTCAGCTGTTCTTAAAAATAACATGATAACTACTTCATATTACGTCAGTTACGCGTAAAACCAATTTGTCTATTTCATCGAGTTCCATGGCGAGGATATGGTCAAGTTTGGTGGCCTTTTCCAGGTCCATTGTACCGACGCGTGTTCTGGTAAGTTTTGTCATATGTGCCCCGCAGCCAAGGACTTGCCCGACATCATTTACCACAGTTCTCACATAGGTTCCCTTGGAGCAGGACAACTTGAATTCTGCCAGCGGAGAGGCAAAATTTTCCAGGATAAATTCGTCTATATGGACCAATCTTGGTGCTCTCTCCACATCTTGGCCTTTTCTTGCTAATTTGTACAAAGGTACGCCGTTTAGTTTTTTTGCGGAAAACATCGGAGGTATTTGATGTTGTTCTCCCAGAAAGGAATATATTACATTCTCCACATCTCTTGAGGACAGATCTGGCACAATTTTTGTGGCAATTGTCGTCCCTTGGGCATCATGGGTGTCCGTGGTTAGGCCCAGACACATTTCCCCCACATAGGTTTTATCGCAATTTGTGATTAATTGGGAAATTTTTGTTGCCATTCCAAGTAATATTACTAACAATCCGCTGGCAATGGGGTCGAGGGTGCCTGCGTGCCCAATCCTCTTCATTGATAACTTCTTGCGTAACTTATCCACCACGTCGTGCGAAGTTAGGCCAATGGGTTTATCCACGAGCAATATCCCATTAAATTTTTGTTGATGCGCCATTATTGGCTCTGAGTGAACAACTTTAACTGTTCTTGCAATTCATTTATTAGATTTGGTATTATTTTATTTTCGATGCCATGGGTGGAAAAAGTTGCTGCACAGGCATGACCGCCGCCGCCGAATTTTGTGGCTACCAGGTCGAGCCTTATTTCCGGAATATCTGTTCGAAGGCTAACCTTTGTGTGGCCGTTAAGTATTTGTACCGCAACCGCTATTAAAACGCCTTTGATTGATCGCGGAAAATTAATCATTCCTTCGGTGTTGTTCATATCTGTTCCGGTGGTGAGAAAATCCTCGTCGCGAATCACGCCCAAACATATCTTGCCGTCGGCAAAAAATCTGAATGACTGGATAAACCTCTGGAGAAGTGCAAATTTTTCTCTGGATTCATTTTGATAGATCGTACGGAACACCTCATTGGGATTTGCTCCGTCGTAGATCAACCGCGCTCCAAGGTATAGAGTTCGGGCCACGGTAAACGTGTAACTGAATTTCCCCGTGTCGGTTACGATACCAGCATAGAGGGCTATTGCCATGGTTTTGGTTACCTGAAATCCGAATTGATAGGCGTAATCCGCAATAATTTCACTGGCCGCAGTTGCCTGGCTAAATACGAAATTATTTTCAGCAAAAAGTTCGTTGCCCATGTGGTGATCGATGGACATTATCGGCTTCTTAATCAAGTTCTTAGTGAACATACCGCCGCGGCTCATTGTGCCACAATCCACAAATATATATTCGTCGACGGTGGTATCTTTGGGAGAATTTATCTGATAATTTCCTAAAAATGGCAGCAAATTATCTGATAGCTTTGGCGTTTCATTCAGAAGTACTGGTTTAGCGCCAAAGGAGTTTAATATTTCTGCCATGGCCACCTGGGATCCGATGCAATCTCCATCTGGGCGAGTATGGCCGATGATACCGATCGTCTTCCCAGAGAGGCTCTTGCAGATCTCAAAAAACATCTCGTAGCCCGAAAAATGATCTAGATCGCGTGCATCCATAAAACAGTAGGATCTATCAGGTCTATGGGCAACAGGAAACTTTTTTTTTGTTGCATATTTTTCCGGTGTCGCCGGAAGCCTCCTTGGCCATCAAATAGAGTGCGCTGGGCATTATTATCGCTCCGCCTAGCAATGTTTTCATCGTAACTATTTCTCCGAAAAAGACATAGCCAAATAGGCATGCTAAAATTAGTTCAAAGTACCTGAAGGGTGCGATGGCGGACACGTCCACATAGGAAAACGACTTTAATATACAGAACAGCAAAAAATTTGAGCTCATTCCAAGTACAAGAAATAAGCAGAAATGATAGTTGCTAAGCGGTTGCCATAGAATGGCTGCTGGTATGGCAGACAGGCACATGGTCATGAAGGCTGTGTAAAACATCGACGAAATGGTACTTTCCCAGGACACCAATATCTTGTTTATGATGTCCAGCATAGCAAACATGGATGCACCAAAAAGTAATATTAATGTGCCGGATAGTGAAAAATTCGATGCTTCGGGACTAATGATTATGCCAACGCCGATGAACCCGCATAATGTGGCCAGCCATCTGGTTCGCCCAACGTTCTCTCGCAATAGGATAGCCGCCAAGACCAGGGTAAACATTGGGATGGTAAAATCGATTAAAGATGCTATGTTAAGGGGCACTGATTTCAATCCAAAGCACCACAGAGTAATACTAGAAAATAACACCAGGCCCCGGACGATATGAGCCATCGGTCTAGAAGTTTTCAAGGATTTAAGATGGTTTTTTAACACGAACGGCAACAATGTGATAACTCCAAAAAAGAACCGCATGAACACTATCTGCAGCGGATGGCATTTCAGTCCCATGTGCTTCATTATTGAATCATTGGTCACACAACATAACAGGCTCATAATGAACCATAATATTCCACGAAAATATCTAGATTTTTGTCTATTCATCAAATCAATCCAGTTGCATAGACTCTTATATATATGCAAAATCGTCAAGACAATAATTATTAATACTTGTATGTTGCTCCTAGGCAGAAAGTTACCTAGTTAATCGACCCCCATTAATGTGTAAATTGACTTTTGCAAACGCTGTGATAATAATTCAAGTAGTATGAAAAAGGATAGCTCTGGCCAATATCTGACAACACCAATGATGAAACAATATCAGGAAATTAGGAGCAAACTGTCTCCGAATGTGTTGCTGTTGTTTAGGTTAGGTGATTTTTACGAACTTTTTGGTGACCAGGCAATCGTCGCATCAAAGGTTCTGGGCTTAACTCTGACCAAAAGGCAACTAACCCCCATGGCTGGCCTGCCACATCAGGCGGCGGATCAGTACATAAGTAGATTGCTAGCAGCAGGTTATAAAGTAGCTGTCTGTGATCAAAAGGAGGAGGCAAAGCTGGGTAAAATTGTCCATCGAGAAATAACTAAAATTTTCACACCGGGGACGACCATAGAGGAGGGCCATCTTAGGGCCAAAACCAATAGCTATATAATTGCCATTGAACTAGATAATCGCCGTGTAAATATGGCTTGGCTGGAGGTGTCGACCGGCGAGTTCCAACTGGCCACGGCGCCAAATATTGATGCCTTGGCTCCGGTCATAAATGCATTGAATCCCAAGGAGATAGTTACATGTGATGATATAAAAACAAGGATCGATTTGCTGCCCACCGGAGACAGGGAAACTTTCGGCTGGATATTGGAGAATAAGCTCCTCTCCAGTGTTCACATTTATTATTTTGATCATCAGAATTGCCAGAGGCTTCTGGTGACAACCCTTGGCGTTATGAACCTGCGCGGCTATGGGATACAGGACAATCATCCGGCGATCGGTGTGGCAGGTGCATTGCTAAAATATGTGTCCGATAATCTGAGGCAGCAGCCCGCAAACATAGTTGCTCTAAAGGAGTATATTCCGCAAAAAAATCTGGTGATTGATAATTCGACAATAAAAAATCTTGAAATCTTTAGGTCTTCCAGTGGGACATCTAGGGGATCATTTCTGGAGGCAATTGATGGCACCGTCACTTCTATGGGCGCCAGAATATTGGAAAATTATCTGATCACACCATCTCTGGACATCGATGAGATAAAGGCCCGAAACATCTGCGTGGAGAAATTTTTCAACAATGTGACGGAGTGCATTGCGCTGCAAGAATCTATGACCTGTATTTGTGATATCCAAAGGGTCCTGACCCGGTTGCAAAACAATCCGCGTAACCCACGGGAACTCGGTGCCATTAGGACCACGCTAGGCCAGTTGCCGAAAATCAAAAGTATCTTGGATTCAATTAATTGCAAAGAAATTGCCGGGCTCAATGCCGGGATCTATGAATGCAGCGACCTCAGAGATTTTCTATCCGAAGCGCTGGCCGATGATTTGCCCAATGATGTAAATGGAGGCGGTTTTATACGGCAAGGCTTTGATGGGGAAGTGGATAGACTAAGGGCCCTTAGGAATGACAGCAAATCTTGGCTCACCACCATGGAGGCCGAGGAGCAGAAAAAGACCGGCATAAAATTTTTAAAAATAAAATATAACAGCAACTTTGGCTACTTCATCGAGGTCACAAAATCCAATATTGCCTTGGTGCCGGATCATTACGTTCGTCGGCAGACAACCGTTGGCGCAGAACGCTATATAACTCATGAGCTGAGGGAAAAAGAGCATGAAATTCTTTCGGCTGAGGAAAAATTGATAGAGCGGGAGGTTTTTTTGTTTGGCGAAATTGTAAAAAAAATTCTCTGCCGGAGCCAGGAATTTTTTTCGACGGCTAAAAGCATCGCCGAGATCGATGTGTTCTGCGGCTGGGCAGGGATCGCCAGGGACTATGACTATTGCAAGCCCGAGCTGGTAATTGGTGATGAAATAAATATAAAAAATGGAAGACATCCTGTTGTGGAGCAGATGCTTAAGAAATCCTATCAGTCCATCGATACCAGAAGTTTTGTACCCAATGATTGCTATTTAAGTTCGTCGATGAACCAAATTGCGCTGATCACCGGGCCAAATATGGCTGGAAAATCCACCTACATAAGGCAGGTGGCGCTCATAGTTTTGATGGCTCAAATTGGCCACTGGGTTCCGGCAGATTCCTGTAAAATTGGCATTGTGGATAGAATATTTTCTAGAATTGGTGCCAGCGACGATCTATCTAGGGGCAGTTCCACGTTAATGGTCGAAATGAACGAAACCGCTAATATAATAAACAACGCGACGACCCAAAGTCTGATTGTTCTGGATGAAATCGGCCGGGGAACCAGTACCTACGACGGTTTGAGCATTGCCTGGGCCGTGGTCGAACACCTGCATCGAGGGGGGCAATCCGGGCCAAAAACATTGTTTGCGACTCACTATCATGAGCTTACGAAACTTAGCGATAGGCTTCCCCGGCTAACCAATTATTTCGTTGCCGTCAAAGAGTGGAATGATGAGATCATTTTTCTGAAGCGAGTGATGAAGGGATGTTCTGACCATTCCTATGGTATTCAAGTCTCCAGATTGGCCGGCATTCCGGTTTCTGCGATATACGGAGGCAAGGAAATCTTGACCATGCTTGAGACCAAAGGATCCATTGGGCGTTCATCGAGTTATAATGATGAACAGCTGAGCCTCTTATAACTCGACTTTTGGCCAGATTATC
>JAIRXD010000017.1 GCA_031268545.1 Puniceicoccales bacterium
CAAATTCCGAAATTGCATCATCCAAGCCTTTGGCATTCGCCATATAAAGAAATTGTACCGCCAGCAATCTGTTTGCTGCCCTAACGCCACCGGCACCACCGGCAATCAATTCAAGATCACACATACGCGCTGCAGATTGTAAACATTAATTGCGCTGGAAGGCAAGAAAATTCTTAAAATTGTATCACATTAGTATATATTATTGGATTTACCCGAAAATTCTTGCAATGCCACAACAACATATTTTGGTTCAATGCATAGGTATCTATGGATAAAAAGAGTTTTTGGGCAGGAATGTTTTGCATAATTATGGCACTTTGCCTCATGCTCTATCATGGCAATCAGCTCAGAAGTACGGCAATTTCCAGGCAATCTTCAAAAAATTCTGACCAATCCTCAAAGAATTCTAATCGCCCACCAAGCAGAACTATCCAAGCCACAGGGGATGATGATCTGATTCCAGTAGTCGATGTCCAGCAGGCTTTGGGAAAAGATAATGAACCAAAATATTTCACCTTGGGGAATGATAGTATTTCGCTAAAACTAAGCAATTTAGGCGGCACAATCCAGAGCATTGTGTTCTCAAAATACCCGATGGAAAAAGGCGGCAGCGAGCCATTTATATTCAATAAGGAATCAGATATACCAGCACTGTCTTTATCGATCTCCGGAGAAAATAGGAAATTTTTTACTAATGAAACTGTTATTAGCCAAGAGGATAGCAATTCCATATCATTCCTTTATAAAACAAACAGTGGTCTCAGTATCGAGAGATCCTACTCGGTACCAGATGATAAAGCCGGTGAAAAATATCTAATAAAACATTCGACGAAGTTCATAAACCATGGCACTCGGGCCTTTGATTTGAGGAGCGTATTTCTTGAGCTTGGTAGTTTCCCGCCGACAGCCAGCGATTATACCGGCGAATTTCTGAATTTTAGTTACTACGATGGTAGGAAAGCTCACTTCCTAAATCTGTCCGAGTTTGATGCCAGCAGTGGTTTTCTTGGCTTTGGCCGTAAGGAAGCCAGGGAGATAATATCGGGGAAATCCACCATAAATTGGGGTTCGGTAAAAAATCAATTTTTTGCTGCGATATTGAGACCAAATATACCGGCCAGCGGATTTTTAGCATTTCCTGTAAAATCCTATGATTACACATCGAAAAGTGGAAAAGATAGTGTGTCGGGATCACTGGAATTTAACCTGGGAATTTTGAATACCGGCGAAACCAAATCCCTGGATGTTGAGTTTTACACCGGGCCTAAGGATTTTGTTAAACTCGATAGGCTTGGCCACAACCAGGATCTGGTCATGCAGTTTGGGTTTTTCGGATTTATAGGCAAAATTCTTCTGCTGATGATGCGAGGAATTCATTCTATTATAAGTAATTGGGGATTAACGATAATCATTCTTACCATGATAGTTAAGCTGGTCCTGTGGCCTCTGACCACCACCCAGGTTAGATCTTCCCGGCGGATGGCAAAGATCCAGGGACCGATGCGCAATATAAAGGAAAAATTCAAGGACAATCCACAGAAACTGCAGACAGAAACGATGAAATTGTTCAAGGAAAACAAGATAAATCCGGCAGCTGGCTGTCTGCCTATTTTCATCCAAATACCGATATTTTTAGGATTATATTCCATGCTGAGAACAACCTCGGATTTGAGATTTGCGGAATTTTTATGGATCAAGGATCTATCCATGCCGGACACACTAGCCAGGCTGGGGACATTCCCCATTAACCTGTTGCCATTCATCATGGCCCTCACCACCTATATGCAAATGAAGATGATGCCAAGCCCGAGCATAGATAATGTTCAGAAAAAAATGTTCCAATTTATGCCGATAATTTTTATGTTTTTCTGCTACAATCTGCCATCGGGATTGGTTCTGTATTGGACAGTTCAAAATTTATTCACAATGTTACAACAATCCATATTGAATAATAAGAATCTGGAGGTCGATCAGGCCGAGCCGGATCGAAGTAAGAAAAAAAAAAGAAAAATTTAGGAGGAATAAATGTCAGGCCATAGTAAATGGGCTACAACGAAAAGACACAAGGCTGCCGTTGATGCCAAAAGAGGTAAATTGTTCAGCATTTTGAGCAAGGAATTGACCATTGCTGCCCGAGCTAGTGGCGGTGATCAGGAGTTCAATCCCAGGCTACGAACCATTGTGCAGAAGGCAAAGGCAGCAAATATGCCGGCTGATAACGTCAAAAAAGCCATTCAAAAAGGCACCGGTGAAATTCCGGGCATTATCATCGAAGAGCTTATGTATGAAGGATATGCTCCATGTGGTGTCGGTGTAATCGTGGAGGTCACGACGGATAACAAGAATCGAACCGTATCAGAAGTTCGGAGTATTTTTACGAAATGCGGCGGCAATCTAGCCTCGCCGGGAGCCCTGGCATTTAATTTCCAAAGAATGGGGCAATTTATAGTTCCAGCCGATAATGTCACCGAGGATAAACTAATGGATATTGCGATAAACGCTGGAGCAGAAGATGTTAAGAAAGAAGAAGATTTTTTTGAGATTCTATGTCCGGTCAGCGAGTATGATAAACTTTCCCAGGCACTGATCGAAGAAAATATCGCCGTTGAATCATCTGAACTGGCATATATTCCCAACAATTACATTCAGATACCAGATGTGGATATTGCTAAAAAAATCGTAAAGCTCCTGGATAAGCTCGATGAACTGGAGGATGTTCGGATGGTTTTTTCCAATCATGATTTCCCGAATGAAGTTTCCAATCAGCTTGAAGATTAGGATATTAACTCCTGGGTAATGTATATTTGAAAAATCTTTCCAGAATGGTTTTCGCTATACTTCCAGGGAATTGATAGCCCAGTTGGATCAATGCTCCCAAAAGATTATTTTGGAGAAAAAATGGGGCCAGTGCCCGGACCCGTAGATTTCGTTGGGATCGAATATCGAAAAATGCCCTAAACACCCCAGCCCAGGTTCCGGTATCTGTAAAATATTTTTTTCTTTCACCATCGGCTTCATTTGCGTAGACAATGGCACCGGGCACAACCATCGTTTTTATACCCCGACGCTGGAGCTCTCGGATCTGGACAAAATCAGAAAAATAATGCGGAAAATACTTTGCTTTCAACCACTCTGGTCTAACAGCAGTCCTTGGGAGTAATAGCATCTGCGCTGGCGCACAATCCGTTTCATAGCACCCAGTGGGTAGATTTTTCAGGGAACTGCCAATGTATTTCCATAGGGGTCGACAACAGAGTTTGATATCTATTCCAGCCCAGATAATTTTTCTATCAACAGCATCAATCACAACAGGATGCAGAACACAGTCAGAGTATTTTTCGTGAAGGTCAAGGAGATATTTTAAGGTATTTGCAGCTGGATGGCAATCGTGATTCATCAGCAAAATCTTGTCAAAATTTCCGGCAATACAATGGCCATAGAGAACCTCAACGGCCCTTGCCCAGTAAAAATTATTTGGAATATTTATTATTTTCTTATGATCAAAACCCAAATAATCTTCCCCAAAAGGCATCCCACTATTGCTGATTATTATCGTCGCATTTTTGACACGCTCATCGTCACAGCTCGCCAAAATATCCAATGTCCTACGGAACACCTCGCTAAATCCATGCACCGGTATACAAATCGCCAATCTCATAAAATTTCCACTGCTGGGATTCTAATAATTAACATAATTATTGACAATATTTTATATCGTATGACATTTGGCTAAATTGTAATTACCAATGAATAACATGGATATTCCAAAATTTCTCACAGATTTAATGGAGGCCAGGTCTCCATCCGGCTATGAATTTGAGTCTCAGAAGGTTATCGACAGATACATGGGTGACAAGGCCGATGTATATAAAAAGGATGTCATGGGCAGCCGTCATGCCTATCTAAACGAGGGTAAAACTCCCCTGGTGATGTTATCTGGCCATATGGATGAGCTTGGATTTCTCATTAAATACATCGATGACAAGGGGTTTGCCTATTTTGATACCATTGGAGGCCATGATCTATCGATGATTTCCGGAAGAAGGGTGACTATTTTGACAAAAAATGGCCCAATTCCTGGAGTCACTGGTAAGCGTGCAATCCATCTTCTGGATTCGGATGAGCGCAATAAAATCCCAAAGCAATACGATCTATGGATCGATCTTGGTTGCAAAACCGACAAAGAGGCACAAAGCCTCGTAGAGATCGGCGATCCGGTGGTATATGATACTCCGAATACATCAATAATTAACGATAAGGTGATCACTGGCAGGGCCTTTGATGACAAAGTCGGAACCTATGTTGTCATGGAAGTCATCCATAGACTTGCAGCGGAAAAATCTTCACTAGAATGCGGTATTGTTTCAGTAGCATCTGTCCAGGAAGAAGTTGGTACTCGTGGTGCCATAACTTCCTCATTTTCAATCCAGCCCACCGTTGGCATAGCAATTGATGTGGGCCATGCCACAGATTTCCCCAGCTGCGATCAGAAACGTTTCGGCAAGGTCGATTTAGGTGCTGGGCCAATAATCGCCAGAGGTTGTAATATAAACCCTGTGGTCTTCGAAAAGCTAATAGGATGTGCGAAGGCAGCCGAAATACCCTATCAAATCGAATCAGAACCCTATCCCACCGGCACCGATGCTAGATCGATACAAATTTCAAGAGGTGGTGTGGCCACCGGCCTAGTATCTATCCCTCTTCGCTACATGCATACACCGACGGAAACCGCCCATTTGGACGATATCGAAAATACTATCAAGTTGTTATGTGCATTCACAAAATCACTGACACCCGGCGATATATTTGAATTCTAATCATATATACTCATACAGGCGTGGAATCATAAATCGATTCTGCGCCGATATGTTATTTAGGCTATGGTTATGGCTACGGAACTTAACAAAAATTATGGATGAGATGGATCCGGTAGCAATAAATTGATTTAGCAAATAACAAGTAACCCATATTTTTATCATTGACATAAATTGAGTCGTAGATAAATATATTTTTGTAAAAAAAATATAAATAAATATGAAAAAATTAACAATTAAGATGTTGTCCTTGGCTATCTATCTTTTCCCAAATATATCAAGTTCAATGAAAAGCTCTACAGTAAACGGTACATCTGGTGAAGAATCAATAAAGAGAAGAAATATTATAAAATATCCGACAAAAAAAGAAATGGACAGAAAACACAAGATAGAAATGGAAAATATAAGAAGAGATTCATTAGCCAAAGAAAATAGAAAAAAAATGATTAACGAAGGAATATCGGCAAAAATTAAAGCTGAAGCTGAAAAAGCATCTAATGATAGTAAAATACCTGAGTAATACTTAGTAATATTTAAACTCTGGTTATGTAATTTTAGCAACAAAAATTATGGATGAGATGGATCCGGTAGCAATAAATTGATTTAGCAAATAACAGGGATAATCCAATAAAAATTCAACATCGCCAGAGTTTGATATAATAAAATACCTAGATAGGTGTAACAAATCCATCTCTAAATTATATTTTTTATTCCACAAAACATTTTTTAAGAAGACGAAATAAAAAATCTCTTAAAAATACCTACTGTCCACCATAGCAAAACCGCATCAAAAATAAAATAATTACATTAAAGTATTCAATATAACATAGCTTGGAATATTTTTTTTAAAAAATTTTATTTTTCGTAACATGCACATCTACAACGACTTACCTATTATCAAGCAAATAAGTCACATTTTTTCGACATTTTTCCCATTGACATGAACTAAATTCCAGGCAATCCTACGTACTGTTATTTTATAAAAAAATAATAAATAAATATATAAAAACTAATGAAAATGAAAAAATTAATAATTAATATATTGCTATTGGCGGTATGCCTTACACCAAATATGTACGGTATCCAGACACTTACTAGAAGTAAATTGAAGAATATGAGTAATAAAGAGCTTAAGGTCATGGTGATTGATCAAAATACTCAGATTAGTACCCTAGAGATTCAGAATAATAAGCTAAATAATGATCTTATAAATGCTAAAAATAAAATTAAGACTCTAAATGATCTAAAGGCTAAGAATGATAATTTAAAGGCTGAGAACGATAAGCTAAAGGCTGAGAATGATAAGCTAAAGGCTGAGAATGATAATCTAAAGGCTGAGAACGATAATCTAAAGGCTGAGAACGATCTAAAGGCTGAGAACGATCTAAAGGCTGAGAATGATAATCTAAAGGCTGAGAACGATCTAAAGACTCAGAACCATAAGCTAAATGTTCAGAATAAAAATCTAAAGATTCAGAGTATGCTCCTAAAGACTCATAATAATAATCTAAAGCCTCAGAATAATGATCTAAAGGCTGAGAATGATAATCTAAAGGCTGAGAATGATAATCTAAAGGCTGAGAATAATAATCTAAAGACTAAGAATTATAATTTAAATCAGAAGAATACTAATGATAACAATCAAATACAATTCTTCATGACATTCATTAATCGTATAGACGAGTTCATAACGGAGAATGATATTTTAAAAAAATTCGAAATATTTTATTCGATGATGTTGGCAGCAAAAAATATAGATCCAAATAAGGCTAATATAGCAATAGACTGTATGCAAAAATGTCTAATAGTTAATCCTGATGAATGTAAATCCGTGCTCATTTTGCTAAGAAATAAAATTATAAACAATAAGACTAATGATGACAATCAGAAAAAACTCTTAAATGAAGCAAGCCTTTATATATTAACGTTCGCAATGGGGATGGGGAATATTGGGAATAATTCAACATCACTGAACAAAATACTTGGTTCGATGGAGTCGATAAAAGAAAAGATGGATCAAAATGATACTTGTAATCTAAAGATTATTACTATGGCAATAGAGTGTATGCAAAAATTCCTAAATAATTGATTATGCTTACAACACTGGGTGTGGACGATATGCTACACCTTTTTAATAATTTCCCTAATCAATGGATCAAAATTAAAACACTATCTAATATTGGCTTTACCAACCAGTTGCGCTATATGATAACGTATTTTGGCCTCAATTTTTTCAATTTCCTCTTGATCATAATTGCTTTTAGATCGCATTATCTCAAGGGCTTTCTCTGCAGCTTCTTTGGCATCCTTGACGCTGTCAATATCCACAAATTTTATATCCACAGCCTCATCGACCAGAATCGATAGGCGGTTGTTTCTCAAATTTAAGAACCCCGATGAAACGGCGATATTTTCCAGATTTACGATGGTGGAAACCAAAACGTTACCCGGCCACACCAGTGCAATTATCGGCCTATGTTCAGGCAAAATCTCGATTTCACCCAGGGCCGTTGGAATAATTACCGAAGAAGCTTCGCCACTGAAAACCTCCCTAGCCGGAGTCACTATTTCCAAAAAAATTGGCATCATTGCTCCTTAGGGTCCAGAACTTCATCCACCGTACCCTTCATATAAAAATTATTTTCCGGCACATCATCGAGACTGCCGTCAAGAATCATAGCAAAACCTTTAACAGTATCCATTGTAGAAACATATTTACCAGGTATACCGGTAAAAGTCTCAGCCACATGGAATGGTTGGGACAAAAATTTCTGAATTTTTCTAGCCCTAGAAACAATCAATTTATCGGATTCAGACAATTCATCCATCCCAAGAATGGCGATTATATCCTGCAATTCTTTGTATTTTTGAAGCACAGACTGAACCTCTCGTGCAACTCTAAAATGCTCTTCACCAACTATATTCGGATCAAGTGCCTTGGATGTGGATGCCAATGGATCCACCGCCGGAAACAAAGCCAATGAAGCAATTCTCCGATCCAATACTATGGTTGAATCCAGATGAGCAAAGGTATTGGCCGGGGCCGGATCGGTCAAATCATCGGCTGGTATATATACCGCTTGAAAAGATGTTATCGATCCATTTCTCGTCGAAGTAATTCTTTCCTGTAATTGCCCCATCTCATAGCTGAGCGTCGGTTGATAGCCAACAGCCGACGGCGCACGGCCAAGCAAAGCTGACACCTCAGACCCAGCCTGGGAGAACCTAAATATGTTATCTATAAACAGCAACACATCCTGATGTTTTTCGTCGCGAAAATATTCGGCGATTGTTAACCCAGTCAGCCCAATACGCATACGAGCTCCCGGAGGCTCATTCATCTGACCAAAAACCAATGCAACTTTTGAATTGATTGGATTTTTTTCATTTATTACACCAGAACTACACATCTCGTGGAAAAGATCATTGCCCTCTCTGGAACGTTCACCCACACCGGCAAAAACGGAAAAACCTCCATGGCCCTGGGCAATGTTGTTTATTAACTCAGTGATCACCACGGTCTTACCGACACCTGCGCCACCAAATGCGCCGATCTTCCCTCCCTTCACAAAAGGACAAATCAGATCGATAACCTTTATGCCAGTCTCCAAAATATTGGCACAAATATCCTGATCCAGCAACTCCGGTGGCTTTCTATGGATCGCCCAATGCATTTCGGTTTTCACAACACCTTTGCCATCAACAGGTTCGCCAACAACATTCAGAATTCTACCAAGAACCTCTTGGCCCACCGGAACCTCGATGGGACCACCTCGATCTAGGACTTTGGTCCCCCGGGCCAGGCCATCGGTCGATGCCATTGAAACGGACCTAACCTTACCATTGCCAATATGTTGCTGAACCTCCAGTATGAGTTTTTTACCATCTTTTCCAAGGTCAATTTCTAGAGCATTATATATATTTGGTAGACTAGCGCTGTCAAATTGCACATCAACCACGGAACCTATTACCTGAACTACTTCACCTAAGTTACTCATAATAAACTAATTACAATTAGCTGCAGCCAATTCAATGATCTCATTGGTTATGGCAAACTGCCTGGATTTATTGTACTCTAATTTTAAATTTTTTGACAATTCATTGGCATTATCGGTGGCAGATTTCATAGCAACGGTCCTGGCACTATGTTCCGAAGCCTTTGCTTCCAAGATACTTTGATACATACCATACTTGATAAAAGTTCTTACAATGGAATCAAGTATACTCGACGGCGATGGCTCAAAAATTATTTCACGGTCATCTCTCTTAAGTCTTTCGCTATCAATACCAAGGAAGTCAGCTATTTTTTTAAATTCATCATAAAAATCTATCATTGGTAAAATTTTCCTAAAAATAGACACATGGGACAGGGTATTTTTAAACCCGGCATATAGCACATCGCAACTATTTATCTCACCGGAATCGTACAGTTGGGTAACAAGTTCGCATATACCAAGAACTTCGTGAAATTCGGATATATCGTTAATTGAAAAGCTAGCTATCAAATTTTTACCACAGCGCCCCAAATAATTAGTAGCCTTCTTTCCGATGGCGATGAATTTTGCATCCCCTTCAATCTGGGCAATTTCGCGAAAAATATTATTGTTCAGCGCACCACAGAGGCCTTTGTCACTGGCCAAGACAATCACACAGCGAACTCCGGTACTTCTGGCACTGAAAAATCGGCTGCTTTTTAACTTTTTAATGCAGGCAAAGGACATGCAACCAATGATATTGGCCAGTCCTAGTATATATCCGCGACTTCCAATGGCCAACATTTGGGCTTTTTTCATTTTAGACGCTGCAACCAACTGCATTGCCTTGGTTATTTTTGCCGTCCCGTCAACTACCCTAATTCTTTGGCGAATCTCTTTTATTCCCTTCATTCAATACTACTTAGTAGAACAATAGTATAAATGTCCGCAATACTTTTACAACCCTTGATATGAATAAAATTGCTAACAGACGCCCCGACAACTGCTTTTAAAAAACGAACACACATTATCATACAAATCACCAGAGCCTGTGCTGATTTTCCTAAGCCTTGCCAATGCTTCCTCCCGAACCTGTGGCTGCATATACAGTGCCATATAAATCTCTTTGATGGTGTAAATTTCTTGTTCACTAAACCCATTACGCTCAAGATTTACCCTATTAAATGTCCTGGTCCTTGCCGGTATGCCATCGGCAATCATATAGGGAGGCACATCCATGGTCGCCTTCGCCATTGCCGACAACATCGCATATTGACCAATTCGGCAAAATTGATGAACACCGGAACTCCAACCGATATTGGCATGATCACCGACAGCGACATGTCCACCCAAGGCCGCATGGCTGCTCATAATTATTCCATTGCCCAACAGACAATCATGGGCCACATGGGCGTAGGCCAGGAAAGTATTATTATTACCTATAACCGTCGCATCATCCGACCTGGTAGCGGTATGCACCGTGAAAAATTCGCGAAATACATTGCCATTGCCTATCAGCAACCTGGGCTTTCCCCCATCATATTTCAAGTCCTGGGTGGGTCCTCCCAGATAGGTATAGGGATGGATGATATTGGAGATCCCAATGGATGTATCTCCGTCCACCGTAGCGTGATGCATAACAATGGAACCAGATTCAATTTTCACATATTTACCGATATAGGCTTGGGCACCAACCTGAACATCATCGGCCAACTGTGCTCCTGGTTCTATTATCGCCGTACTATGAATCTTTTGAGGCATTGCTATTCTTCGTGATTCACTATGGAAAACATCAGTTCGGCCGAAGATACAATTTTCCCATTAACCTTACCATAAGCCTCGGCTATACCTATCCTATCTCCGCGTTTTTTCAACAATTTTACGCATATTTCGAGCTGATCGCCGGGGACAACAGCCTTCCTAAATTTTACTTTATCACAACTCATGAAGTAGGCCAGTTTGTTTTCAGTACTAGTGTTATGCATCATTAATAGACCTGCGGCCTGAGCCATCGCCTCAACCTGGAGGACACCAGGCATCACCGGCTGTCCAGGAAAATGACCAACAAAATAGGGCTCATTTATAGTAACATTTTTTATGGTATGCAGTTCATTATCGCCTACAAATTCAACCACTCGGTCTATCAATACGAAGGGGTATCGATGGGAAGCATATTCAGAACCTGTTTTATATCCAGACAGGCCTCCTCTTTGCTTATCACCACTGGACCAACCGGAGTTTGGGGCTTCTTTTTTCTGCCACTTTTCATGTCATTGTAGGCACTGACGATGCTCTTTGTCAATTCCGCATTCAAAGCGTGGCCTGGCCTCACGGCAATTATATGGCCTTTTATCGGCATTCCCACCAGAGCCAAATCACCTATTACATCCAGAATTTTATGTCGAACGAACTCATCCGCAAACCTCAACGGCTCCTTTGATAATATTTTATCACCTTTTATAACTATGGCTGAGTCCAGGCTACCACCCTGGATTTTACCTAGCTTCAGAAGTTCCTCGATATCCTCATATATGGTAAATGTCCTTGCGGGAGCTAGTTCTAAACAATAGACATCCGGATCTATGTCCAGAGATAGATGTTGGGTATGAACTCCCCTATCATCGGAGGAAGTACAGGTTACCTTGAACCCATCGTAGGGTAATGCTATCATCGAGCGATTGCCCCGGGTCACAGAAATCGGCTTCATAATTTCGCAGTAACTGCGATCCTTTTCCTGTTCAATGGGCTCTGCTTCATTTATCAAATTGGCAAAAAATTTTGCTGAGCCATCCAATATGGGCGGTTCTGAAGCATCCATATCTATGACCATATTGTCCACATTCATGCCATAGATAGCACTGAGTATATGTTCGACAGTATGCACCTTTACATGGCCAGAGGTTATTGTGGTACAACGAACTAGGTCACCAATGGATTCTGCCGATGGGCGAATTTCAGGCCTATTATATAAATCGATACGTCGAAAAATTATACCACTGTTTTCTTCGGCCGGTTTCAAAGTCAGGGTTACTTCGACTCCGGTATGAAGGGACTTTCCTCGAACACTGGCCTCCCGTCTAATAGTACGTTGCTTCATCACTTCTGCCCTTCTAGAACACCGAGCTTTACTTATTTTGCAATATCTTTTTGAGGTGATCTACATTGCGCTTCAAAACCGGATCTATTTCCATTACATTTTCTATGGACTTGCAGGCATGGATGACAGTTCCATGATCACGACCGCCAAATGCTAATCCTATATCCACAAGCGAAAGTGTTGTCAATGATCTGCTTAGATACATGGCAATCTGTCGTGGCAACGCTATATTTGCCGGCCTACGTTTGCCAAGGATATCGGAAACCTTTATTTTGAAAAACTCTGCAATTCTCTGCTGAATCGTATCGATGGACAGCTGAATATTTTTTTCTTCCTCAAAAATGTCCCTCATTATGATTTTTATGTACTGAATATCGATGCGGGCTCTGGATAATTTCATGAAACCTGCCAATCGGGTTAGAGCCCCCTCAAGCCTACGGACATTTGTAGAGACCCGTTCGGCCAGATATAGCAACACATCATTATCTAGCACAAGATGCATATCCGCTGCCTTCCGAGACAGTATGGCTATACGAGTTTCAAGATCCGGAGGTTGTATATCCGTAACCAGCCCCCACTGGAACCTGGATACAAGCCTACTTTCCAGTTCCGCTATTTCCGATGCCGGACGATCACTACATAGAAATATTTGTTTCTGGGACTCAAAAAGTTCGTTAAAGGTATAGAAAAATTCTTCCTGAATCCGCTCTTTTCCCGAAAGGAAATGTACATCATCGAGAAGTAAAATATCCACATTTCTATATTTTGATCTAAACCTAGTCATGGAATTAGCCTGGATGGCCTGGATAAATTCGTTTGTCAATTTTTCCGTAGATATGTATACGACCTTTGAGTTCCTGTTGTTAGCTAAAATATGATGGGCCACCGCATGCATCAGGTGGGTTTTTCCAAGGCCTGTAAACCCATATAAAAACAATGGATTATAGGCTTTGGCTGGTGTATTTGCTATGGCAATACTGGCCGCATGGGCCATTTGGTTGCCTGATCCAATGATAAAATTTTCGAAGGTATTGCGTGGGCTAAGCATATACTCCTCGCTGGGATCAGAGCTGCAAACCTTGGACGCAGCACTGGCTTTGATCTGATTTTTTTTAGAAGACTTTTTACAACTACCATCCATGGGCACACTATCACATACAACTTCGAAGGATATTTCGGTGGAATGCCCTAGTGCCATTTGAAACTTATCTATTAGAATATCCCGATAATTGTCATGAATCCATATGGCAGCAAAATCATTAGGGACCATGATGATTAGGCTATCATCAGTGCCTGGCTTCACCCCATGGATGGTATCAAACCATGCACTATAAACATCCGATGGAAACGACTTTTTAAAGTCCTCTTTGACCACCGACCATACATCATTTATATCTACGAGATTTGGCATATTAACACAACGTATCAAAAGTTATTAACATTTCTAATAATGTATAAATTACATATTAATATTGTTCGGCAACTGACCATACAAACCTCACCTGTACAAGCAACTTACAAAAATAATTTATGAAAAATATCCATATCCGGCTAAAATACTACATCTGACGATCAATAACAACTCGTAACCCAACCTATCAACTGTGTTAATTTTCACCAGAACCTGTCAGTTTTAGGAAAGATTTTCTATCATCAAGCTCAATATATGCACAAGTTATTAACAATGACTATGTGAATAACTTTCTGATCCATAACTACCCAATTATTAATGGGTTTTAGGTCATAATCCATTATTTTTACGGTTAAAAAAATTTTACAGCTTGCATTATAAACCTATCTTAATATCCGCCTCCTAGATTGTGAACTTTATATTACTATGATAAACACCGAGATTGATAATTTATACCGGGAGATAATCCTTGATCACTACAGGAATCCCAGGAATTCTGGAAAGCCGGAATGTTTTACAGCCGAAGCCAGCGGCAACAATCCATCCTGCGGCGATGATGTGACTATTTACCTTGCTACAAATAAGGAACTGATAACCGATATACATTTCCAGTGCTCCGGCTGTGCAATTTCCCTGGCCTCGGCTTCTATAATGACCCAAGCCATAAAATCGAAGCGACTAGAAGATGTACTCATTATGTCGAAGGCGGTCCAATGTATCCTGACCGGTACCGAAAATTTCAATCAGAATGAAATCCTAAAAGAGACTGATATCATTGCTCTAACCGGCGTCAAACATTTCCCGATGCGAATAAAGTGTGCCACCCTAGCCTGGCATGCCTTGGACCAGGCCATTTTCAATGCTCTCCAAGGCTAAATCAACCATTCGACCAACGCTTTGGATCATTGCTATTTTCTTCTTTATACTAGACATTATATTTCTAATCTAGGACAGGATGTTAGAAAATTTTTATAACCGGCTCCTGGATCAGCTCCGGACCGATGGTTCTGTTTATGCCATTCTCAGTTCTCAGTATTTTTTATGGGCCATGGGGATAGCAACCGTTTATATTGGAATAAAAATCATCCTAAGGTCCTTTAGCAGGACGATTTTATGTCTGCTGGACAACAAAAGTGGCAAGGTTTTTATAAAAAAATCCGTACTGAAAGAGACCATCCAGGATGCTTGTAAGTCCCTGGGAATGCAAATCAAACCAAAGATAGATATTTCCTGCAAAAGCAAAAAGATAAACATCAGGATAAGTATTGCCATGGCAAGCAATCAGAAACTGCCCGATGTTAGCACCACCCTTCAAAAACACCTGCATATCGTTCTGGCAGATGATATTGGGATAAAAAATATCAATAAAATAGATGTGGTTATCATTGGTCTAAATCGGAACAATCTCTCTAAAACAGAAATTACCAAAGAGCTCTAACAGCTTCGGCCAATCATAAAAAAAAGACAACCGACTGGCTGCCTTCTAAACTAATAATAGGTAAAGATGTATATGTGTTAAAGAAACTGTTTTACTTTACTGATCAGTTCGACACAGCGGCAACTATAGCCCCATTCATTGTCATACCAGCTGACAAGCTTGAAGAAATTTTTGTTCAACTCAATACCTGATCCGGCATCGAAAATAGATGAATAACTACAATGGATAAAATCAGAGGAAACCACCTCATCGGCGGTATAACCCAAAATGCCCTTTAGGGAACCCTTGGAGGCCTCTTCCATTTTTTGACAAATTTCACTATAGGATGTTGCTTTTTCTGTTTTTACGGTCAGGTCAACCACCGAAACCGTCGGCGTTGGCACTCTAAAGGACATGCCGGTGAGTTTGCCTTTCACCTCAGGCAAAACCAGGCCAACGGCAGCAGCAGCACCTGTAGTGGACGGAATAATATTTATGGCAGCACTGCGTCCGCCTTTCCAATCCTTACGGGATGGTCCATCCACGGTTTTCTGGGTGGCAGTATAGCTATGAATAGTTGTCATAAGGCCCTCTGCCACACCGAAGTTGTCCAGAATAACCTTTGTTATCGGAGCCAAACAATTGGTGGTACAGGAGGCATTGGAAATTATATTGTGATCCCTAGTCAAGGTGTCCTGGTTGACTCCAAGTACCACTGTTTTCACCCCTTCACCCTTGGCAGGAGCTGATATTATAACCTTCTTCGCTCCGGCCTTCAGATGGCCTTCGGCCAGGATATCGCTGGCAAACAGTCCGGTGGACTCGATGACAATATCAACATCTAGATCTTTCCAGGGCATAGCGGTGGGACCATCCTTCACACCCAGGCACCTGATTCTACTGCCATTGACCACCAATACCTCGTCGCCATCCGCATGGACTTCGCCAAGAAACTTTCCCTGGATAGAATCATATTTTAATAAATATGCCAAATTATCTGCTGGCACAAGATCATTGACCGCTACGACTTCTATCTCGCTGCCAAATTTTCCACTGTCTAGAATTGCCCGGAAAACAAGTCTACCAATCCTACCAAAACCGTTTATCGCTACTTTAATTGCCATATTTTTACTAGAAAATTAACTTAATCAATTGTATGGGTTCAGACCAAATACACAAGGAATTTATTCTAAAATTATCATTGAGAATTTAGCAAAGCCTCGATTTTCTGTTCCATATCAAATCGAATCAATGCGTTTACTAGCTCATCAAGATCTCCATCCATTAGCTGGGACAGGCTATACCAGGTCATCTGGACCCGGTGATCCGTAAGTCTATTTTGAGGAAAATTATAGGTTCTTATTCGCTCGGAACGATCACCAGAGCCTACCTGGCTTCTACGATCGGCAGCATACTTTGCGTTCTCTTCCTCTTCTTTTTTTTGTAATAATCTGGAACGCAAAACCGTCATTGCCTTTACTCGATTTTTCTGCTGGGATCTCTCATCGGCACAGGTAACAATCATACCAGTCGGCTTGTGTAGTATTTGTACTGCCGAATCGGTGGTGTTGACCCCCTGCCCACCGGGACCACTGGCCCGACAAATCGATATCTCCAGTTCTTCCTGAGCTATATGCACATCAACTTCCTCCGCTTCGGGAAGCACCGCAACCGTAGCCGCTGATGTATGGATCCTTCCATTTGCTTCGGTGGTCGGTATTCTTTGGACCCGATGTACACCGCTTTCAAATTTTAAATTTTTGTAAACATCTTCGCCGGCGATCAAAAATGAGATCTCCTTAAACCCACCGCATTCCGAGACGCTGGTACCGAGCATCTCCACAGACCAATCACGCCTTTCGGCATATCTGGTATACATTCGGTAAAGATCTCCGGCAAAAAGACTTGCCTCATCCCCACCGGTACCGGCCCGGATTTCAATCACAGTATTGCGTGAATCGCTCTTATCGCTGGGAATCATGGCAATCAGGATCTCCCTGGCCAATTTATCCAATTCATTATTGCCAAGTTCCACATCCTCAGCTGCCAGATCTCGCATTTCCTGGTCAAGAGATGGATCCTTTGTCATATCCACACTGGCTAAAATTGATTTTTTCAGAGTCTCCCAGGAATTAAATTTATCCAGAAGTGTAGCCAGCCTGCTGTGTTCTTTGGACAATTCGGCCACCCTCTTCCGGTCTGAAAAAAATCTTTCATCAGCCATCTCAAGTTCCAGAACTCCAAATCTTTTCCTGAACCTCGAAATATCAGGCAATCTATCCATAGTATGAAACATCAAATTACAGAATACAAAATGCTCAGAGCTTTTCCTGCCGCAAGGTTTTATATATTCTATCTTTTGTTTCATCGAAGGATCCGGCAGTACTTATTTCATAAACACTAAACATGTCCTTCATAAACCCAATGGCACTTTTTGTCTGGTCTAAAAATATCTGATACCGCTCCCGAGCAAGATGGGTATCCGTATCGGTCTTCCGAACTTCCTGCAGTTCAGCACTCCTATCTACACCCGAATCATTGTTGATTATGCTCTCATTATGCAGTATGGTCATCCTGCCTCTATGTAGCTGCCTTTCGATGCTAGTCTTTTCATCCACAAGGAGGGTTATAACAGAAACCTTCGTATCTTTTCCGGCATGCAGTGTCTTAATCTTTTCCATGAGCAGATATACACATTCGGCCTGGACCAATGTGCGAGGAAATCCATCTATTATGGCACCACCTCGACAGGTATTACCATCAAGCAATTTTTCGAATACGATTTTAATTACTTTTTCATCATCCACAAGAGATCCGCTATCCATTAAACCTCTATTTTCATCTGAATTCAACAAATCACTGACCACCACTGGTTTAGAAAATATATCCATGGCTTTCATTATGCTACGACCATTGGTACCTTTTCCGGAACCTGGAGCACCGTTTAGCCAGACAATATGTGGAGGAATTTTCAAGTTATTCTCACCATCAGCGATGGCGATAAAACTGCTCCAAATCTTGTCAAACAGCGATCTAGCCTGCAATGACACATTGCCTCGATTTGCATCCAATCTATTATATATCTCTGTTTTCATTGTTTCAATATTGCAAATAACTTTCTCGTTTATAAAAGTGCAAATAGTATCGTCGTAACAATACAACAAAAACGCTACTAATGCATCAACTAACATAATTTATTTCCGTTTATAGTGATTAGATTCGCACGAATACCTTTTTTACCATCAAGTCAAGAAAATTATGATATTATATGGATGTATTATCCGGAATTATTGCATCTTGACCAATACATAATATCCCATCTCTCACATAAATACCATCATATTCGAAGCCATCATCCTTTCTATCTGGAGTCAATTTTACATTATTACCTATCCTAGCGTTTTTATCTATTATGCAATTTCTGATATAACATCCATCACCAACCCCGATATTTGGAATGCCATTTTTCTTATTACTGGCCACATCCTCGGAGGTTTCATACATATTTGCTCCCATCATTAATACACTTTCCAACAGGGAACTCCGACCAACCATGCCCCGCTGACCTACGACACATCTCCGCAGTGTCGATTCGGAGATTATACTTCCTTCGGAGATTAAAACTTCCCTCATACTACAGCTATTTATTTTCGAAGCCGGCAATACTCTTGGATGTGTATATATGGGATTTTTCTCATCAAAAAAATTAAATTGAGGTATACCCTGGGCCAGCATCAGATTGGTTTCAAAAAACGAGCGTACCGTACCGATATCTTCCCAGTAGTCATCAAAAATATATGCTTTTAATTTGATTCGGCCCAATAGGGATGGGATTATTTCCCTGCCAAAGTCTGTTCCACTGCCGGCCAGAGCTCTTTTTAGGATACCGACATTGAACACATATATGCCCATGGAGACCAATGAATACTTGGTATCGGATCTATCCTTCAGATTATTTCTTAGCAGACCACCAATGCTAAGCTTTTCTATAACCGATATATCCATTGGTTTTTCGATGAATTCGGTGATAGAAAAATCATCCTCTACCCTCATGACTCCGAAGGCAGAAACCTTTACATTTGCAACGGCTTTGGCGGCAATGGTCAGATCCGCCTTTGTCTCCACATGATGTCTTATAAAATCCGCAATATCCATTCGATACAGCTGATCTCCTGATAATACCACCATTATGTCATGATCACACACATTGAAGTATCGCATATTTTTTCTTACCGCATCGGCATTTCCTTCGTACCAGTTACCTATGCCATCATTGGTTTGCTCCGCAGAGAAGATCTCAATACCACCGCCACCAAAGGTATCGAATCTGTAGGTATTTTCTATATGTCTATGGAGCGATCTTGTGTTGAACTGTGTCAGGATGTATATTTTATTCAGACCGGCATTAAGGCAGTTACTGATCGGCACATCGACCAGCCTATATTTACCAGCCAATGGCACAGCAGGCTTACAGCGGTACTTCGTCAAAGGAAACAGACGCGTACCTCTGCCACCACCCATTATGACGCATAATACATCCGATAACCCCATCCAATCCGGTAGTCTAAAAATTAGAAATATAAAGTCAATAAATCAAGAAATGACAGAGATAATCAGTTTATCGTTACTGCTTGATAAAAATATTTTTCCAGGGATGGATGTCCAATATATTGCCATGCCAACCACAGACTTTATCACTGATTAAATGACCGGTAGCCCTAAAATATAATGGAATAATTGGCATTTCATCAATCAAAATTTTCTCGGCTTTTTTTAAAAGCTCTGGCCGATTTTTCATATCCTTTGAAGCCTGCCTCAACAGTTCATCAAATTCTTTATTACTCCATTGACCGTGATTACCCGGGCTACCCGAGAGGAATAGATTTAGGAAAGTTGTGGCGTCGTTATAATCACCTTCCCAGCCACCTCGGGCAATATCAAACTTTCCGGTTCGTCTGGATGTTAAAAAAACTTTCCATTCTTCGTTTATCAGCTCAAGATTTATGCCAAGATTTTCCCGAAGGATTTCCTGGGTAGATTCGGCAATGAATCTCATGATTTCCGATGTATTATAGAGAAAAGTAAAATTTCTTTTATCCGTATTTTTTATAGCTGAATTCTTGAATAATTCCTTTGCCACCTCCACATCCTCCTTGAATAGATCACCGGATTCATAACCCATTGTACCATTGGGTATTAACGAGTAGGCTGGAGACTCTCCTCGGTTTGAAATTTTACATATTGCGTTTCGATTTATGGAAAAACTTAGTGCCTTTCTCAGATTTTTATCGTCCAATGGATAATTTTTGCAATTTATCCATAAAAATATACAACCGAGGCCATTATTGACCTTCAGGCAATCCGACCCCTTATGTCGTTCTATCTGGGACATGGTAACGGTTTCGGTGATATCGATCTCCTTATTCCGGAACATTCTTTCTTCCGTATCTGCATCTGCTGGAATGAAATGTATTTCTTTCAATTTGACATTATCACTATCCCAGTAATTTTCATTTTTGACCACCACAAATCGATCCGATACGGTCCAAGATTTGGCCTTAAAGGGGCCATTGGTCACGATATTTTCTATTTTTGCCCATCGGGAAGTGCGATCGCCAATGGATCCATGTTTCAAAATAGTTTTGCTGTGAACCGGAAACCAGGACGAATGAGAAAGGATGGACATGAAGAACGGTACTGAATTTTCCAACTCTATCTCCAGCTTAGTATTAGAGATCGCTTTAATTCCCACATCATCGAAACTTGTAATTTCGCCACTATGATATTTACCAGCATTTTTTACAAAAAGATACATATCGATCCAGGGGGATGCCAAACCTTTTGCCAGGCCTCTTTTCAGCGAGAAAACGAAATCATCGGCGGTGATTCGATCGCCATTGGACCAGGTGGCATTTTTACGAAGTTTAAATTTATATCTACGAAAATCCTCGGAGATGGTCCAGGATTTTGCCAGGCCTGGTGTTGGCTCAAGGGTTTCCGGATGAGGAACCACAAGTCCTTCGAAGATAGCGCTTAGCAATTTTATTTCACTGACACCGCTGGCAATTTGCGGATCTATTGAACTGGGATCCAGTGCATTACCGACTCTCAGTATTTCATTATCTTCCTGGTTACCGCATCCACCTCCCAGTAGAACGACTAAGCATAACATACTTAGCATCAACATCTTAATGCGGTTATTCATGATAATTATCTCCAAGGGAATAGATAGCTATACTCCCTTGGTTAATTTTGGCAACACTATTTATGCCATCGATGCAAAAAGTGGGCTTAATTATAGCACTCAATTGAATAATATCACCTGGGTTTATTCACATTGTATTACAATCGCTGTCGAATTGAAATGGAAAACCTTTGAATAAGAGCGTACTTCCATCAAATAATTCAACATCACCATCATCTTTAATTATAACAGTATAGCAGCAAGAGTTAGCACAGCTTGTTATAAATATGTTTTCTAAGGTTTTTAACGTTTTTACATTTTTTCCGTTAAAACACGAAATATCATGTGATATAGCATCACTAAAATTCCCAAAGCGCCCAAGTATCTTATCTATATATTCTTTTCTTGGTAATTGATGACTAGTTTCTGGATCGCTTGAAATTATGCATAACGGATACATACAATTTGCATTCCTTATGAGTTGCGCAAACCAAAATTGTTCCCCATTTTTCAAACTGCCATGATGGGGTAAAACAAAAGCCACAACATCACTAAATAAATTAAGAAAATTAGGAGTATTAATGCAATGATGAGCAAACAAAAACACACCAGCATCACCTGGCAACAATATGGATTTATTTTTATAGGTTACCTTTAATACCAGATTATTCTGATGTGGATCATCTGGGTTAAGCCATGTCTCTGAAAAATCATCTGGCTTAATTACAGTAAAGGTTACATCATCCAGGAAATTATTCAAATAACCCTCAATCAAATTCTTATCATGCCAACCTAGGCATGCCCCATTAAGATAATTAGTGGTATTTTGGTACACATTGAAAGGAATGTCTTGATTAATTTCTTTGATCGCTTTTATTAAACTATCAATACCATTGTAATGATCATCATGATCGTGGGTTACAACTATTTTGCAACATTTAATCTTACTAAATGCACTATATATTTCTGCAGTATAGGATTCGTTGCTCAGAAGACCACTACAATTACCACAATCTACCACCAATGCTTTATCATCTTTCGTAAGCAATATAAAATTTCCCTGGCCAACTTTAAAAACCCGCATGACAAGATCAGCATCGACCAGCGGCCAGACCAAAAATGATAGCAATAGTACAACAATCCGAAATGACTTTAGTAAAAATTTCCCTTCCATACCAATCCATCCATTTCAATATTTCCTATCCCCTAACAAGGCCTCATAGGGCTTATTTAGCATATTTTTTAATTGCACTAAAAAATTAGCCGCCTCAATGGCATGGCTATTTTTTGCATCTTTCAATGCTTCACGTTTCAACATACAGATCGTATTTCCAATTATAGTCCACTCTGCACCTTGTTTTGGAGTATAATTATCATCAGTACACTGGGATCTTAAAATTAGTTTCGCTTTATCATAATCTGTCGCAGCAATATCATCGAGAATCGACAGGCAAACTTTACAGGCAGCCGGACTAGCAGAAGCACAGTATTGAAGTCCAGCCCAGGCAAGCACTGCAATTAGAGGCTTATGCTCTGGTAGAAGATCTTTATACCCTTTATTATCTGGACTAAGATTACAAACTTCTTCAGCGGTATTTTTTATGATGGTCTCTACGGCATCCTCTAAAGGCACTTCAAGCTCTCCACAAAAAACATTAATCATAAAACCATTCATCTCACCAGCAGACCTGCATATAGTATATTCTTTATCATATTTTTCAATTTGCTGCTTTTTTTTAACAGACTTAAGCTTTACTTTAATCACTTGCCCTCCGAAGCAGTTGCCACCCATTAGCATTCCGCAGGCAGCAACGACTAATACTTTTTTAATTTTATCAATGAACATAATTTTCCTCCTTTAAATAATTCGGGGAAAAGTATCTTGCTGCATACTTAAAGATTGTCAATAATCATTTTCAAAACGGTGTCGAGCCAACCCATCAAGTGCCGTATCTATTTCTTTAGTATAGGATTCGTCGATGTTCAGAGCCCTAACGCAGTCCACCACCAATGCTTTATCATCTTTCGTCAGCAATATAAAATTTCCCTGGCCAACTTTAAAAACCCGCATGACAAGATCAGCATCGGCCAACGGCCAGATCCAAAATGGCAGCAATAGTACAACGATCCGAAATGACTTTAGTAAAAATTTTCCATCCATATCCCACTAATTATCTCTAATATCGTATATCACCTAACACGTACTCATAGGGATGATTTTCCACATCTCCTAATTTCTTTAAAAACTCAGCCGCCTCAGAGTTATGTCCATCTTTTTCATACTTCAACATGCGGATCACATCTTCAAATACATCCAAATTTGCATCTTGTTTTGGAGTATAGTTATCATCGGCACACTGTGACCTTAAAATTAGTCTCGCTGCATCATAATCATTGCCAGCAATATCATTGAGGATCGACAGACAAGCAGCAGCCGCAGTCAAACTAATACGAGAACAGTGGTTAAATGCAGTAAAAACAAGCACTGCAATTAGAGGTTTATCCTTTTCTGGAAGGTTTTTATATCCATTTTCTGCATTAAATCCA
>JAIRXD010000061.1 GCA_031268545.1 Puniceicoccales bacterium
AGGCTTGTGGAATTGATGGATTATAGCCATGAGTTGATGCGAAACCTACAGGTGCTGGCACCGGGAACCTATCATCACAGTTTAATCGTTGCAAATATCGCTGAACAGGCTGCGGTGGCGGTGAATGCTAACTCATTTTTATGCAGAACCTCTGCGATGTATCATGATGTGGGTAAAATAATAAAACCAAATTATTTCACCGAAAATCAAAGGATAGGCTATAATCCCCATGATGAAAAAACTCCATTTGTGAGCGCCATAATAATAAAGGCCCATGTGAGAGATGGAATTGTTATGGCGGAGCGAGCAGGCATACCACCTAGGGTGATCGATGGCATAAGAGAACATCACGGGACATCTTTGATAAAGTATTTTTATAATAAGGCATTGCGCCAAAACGAATATGTGTTGGAATCTTCTAAGGCAAACGATCCCAGGTGTGTGGCTTCTGCCGGTGAGTTTATGGATGAAGCAATTTTTAGATATGATGGGCCAAAACCAAGGTCCAAAGAAATGGCCATCCTTATGGTGGCAGATTCGTTGGAGGCGGCTAGTCGATCAATGAAAAATGTAAATCCTCAATCCATGAAGTTATTGGTAGATAGCATTATAGATGAGAAAATGGATTCTCATCAACTGGATGATTGTTCGATGACTTTGAAAGAGATAAATGAGCTTAGAAAGGCTCTTTACTCAATTATGGTAAATATGTTACATTCACGCATTTCCTATGACGATATTCCAAAAAAGTAGCAATATTAAGCTTGATTCAGATTTTCTTCCCTATGATTTCAGATGTTCCGACGTGGTCGCTTTGCTGGCAGGTAATGGAATTTATCCGATTTTATGTGCCCAGCGCATGATCAGATTCGGGGTTAATGTCAAGCTGATAGCCCTGGAGGATGAAGCAGATGATCAACTACTTAATATATTCGATGAGGCGGATAAATTTGTGGTAAATGTGGGTAATCTCGGTAGATTGCTAAAAATATTGAAATTCATAAAAGCCAGCTATATGATAATGGCTGGCCAAATCCGGCCAAAGAAACTGTTCCATGGCCTCAAGCCAGATTGGCGGGCACTGTTTCTATTGAGGAAGCTGAAGATTAGAAACGCCGAAACCATCTTTGGTTCGGTTTGCGATATTATTGAAAAGCACAATATTAAGGTATTGGATGCCCGTTCGTTTATGGATGAGGATATGGTAAGCGTTGGTCCATTGACCGGAAGGTTTGATCTAAAAGATGAAGCACTAAATTATGGAATTAAGATGGCACGGGAGGTCGCTAAACTAGATATAGGTCAAGGGGTTGTCGTAAAAAACGGCACGGTTCTATGTGTTGAAGAGTTTGATGGCACCGATGGTATGTTGCGAAGGGCTAGTAAATTTAATGTGAAAGATGCCCTATTTGTAAAAACATCAAAATTGGGCCATGATTTTAGATTCGATGTGCCGGTTTTTGGGATGCGTACCCTGGATGCCATGATAGAATCCGGCATAAAATATGCTGCATTGGAATCGGATTGTACCATTGTCCTTGATAGCGAGAATGTATTAGCCCGTGCTAACCAATTGGATGTCAGGATACTTGGATACTGATATGCCCTGGTATTTTTATTTAGCTTTCAGAAATTTATTTCCATTTCGGAAGATTGTTTCGTTTTTTTCTGTGGTTTCGGTGATCGGTGTAGCGATCGGTGTAGCTGTATTAATTGTGGTACAAAGCGTTATGAATGGATATAATAATCAAACCAAATCCAATATAATAAATACCCAGGGTGAGATTCGGGTTGAATGCAGCTCGGTGATAAATGAACCGGAGGCCCTTGAGAAATTTTTTTTAGACGATGGTTCGATGACAACCGTTTCGCCCTATGTTTCCATTAGTAAAGGGCATCAATCTAGAGAAAGAATGCCAGGTCTTGACTCTAAGTAGATTCGTAAAATCTGGAAAGATAGATGAGTTGAATGAGGATACAATTTTTATTGGATCAGGTTTGGCTCGATCGCTTGGTCTAAGGGTTGGAGATAGCGTTGATATTTACTCTCCTTTAATTATGGCAAATATGGATAGCGAAGATGTGCGATTACCAAGGGAGATGAAAATTTGCTGTATTTTTGAAACTGGTGTAAATTATGTGGATAATAATTCCATACTATCTTCGTTGCATTTTATGCAGGAGCTCTATGATTTGGGCAATGCTATTCATGGTTCATTTATAAAATTAAATGACCGTGAATCCGTTGATGATTTCGTGGAACGGATGAGGGATATTTTACCACATTCTGTAAATATACTCAGTTGGAAGGAATTAAACAAAGATCTGTTGTTTGTTTTACAGCTGGAAAAAACCATGATGTTTTTTACATTGATGTTCATATTACTGGTGGCGTCGTTTTCTATTTCCAGCACATTGATGACCTCGGTGGTTAGAAAGACCAAGGAAATTGGGTTACTCCGAGCCCTGGGAGCCACTAAATTTCAAGTAACCATGTATTTTTTTATCCAAGGGCTATTGATAGGAAGTTGTGGAACATTTTTAGGCTGCATATTTTCCTGGCTTGTACTTCGATATAGGGATTTTATCGTAGATCTAATAGCAAAAATATTCAATTCCTCATGGATGCTGTCCAAATTTTCGAACTTTGTACATTTGCCATCGGCCTGTTCTGGACAGGAGATTGTTATCATCATGGTATTTTCCATATTGATATGTACATTGGCTGGAATATTTCCCGCCTGGAAGGCAATGCGCATACAGCCAGCCATTGCCCTTAGAAATGAATGAGATTTATAAAAACTTCTTGAGCTAAGCATTCCATGAATTAGGGTTTCATATATGACTGAAAAGTATTCGAATGCTCTGGATCTGCGTTCTCTGCCCGAAGGTAAAACCGTTGTGTTTAAGTCAATTTTGGTGGTAAAAAAAATTGATGTTAGGATAGCGAAGAATGGCAGTGAATTTTTAAAAATTGAAGTAGGTGATAAAACTTCTAGTTTTGGGTTTACATGTTTTGAAAGTTCTGCGACATTTAATTTGTTCCGAGAATGTGATGTTGGTACAATAATTTTTCTGGAGGGAATGAACCGACACTATAACGGTGCATTTAGTCCAGATATCCTTTCGGCGAGGGAGTTGACCGAGAGAGAGATAGCCGAAGGGGATTGGGAAAATCGATTGACCATGGTTTCCGAAGAATCGGTGGATATATTATTTGAAGAGCTCAAAGGTTATATCGCCATGATTTCCAATGAAAAGCTAAGGAATACGGTTAGGGATGTATTGAGTGAGTTGGATGATGATTTTATTCATAGTGTAGCTGCAAAAACCATGCACCATGCCTATAAAAATGGTTTACTTGAGCATACGGTCCATGTGACTCGCAGTGGTACGGCTTTGCTGAAATTTTATCCGAACATTCCAGTGGACTTAGCTTTGGCCGGAATGATACTTCATGATGTAGGCAAAGTAGCTGAATATATTGGAGACATGGCCATAGAACGTACGAAAATTGGAATTTTGCAAGGTCATGTGGTTCTTGGCTATCGATTGGTGCGTAGATTCGGCCTTAAAAACGAATTGGAGCCAGAACTACTTGAGCGGCTAGAACATATAATACTGAGCCATCAGGGTCGGCCAGAATATGGTGCGGTGACCATGCCATCCACACCGGAGGCGGTCTTTGTATCACTGGTTGATAACTTTGATGCGAAAATGGGTATGGTCAGCCATTTGTTGAAAACCACGCCATCGAACCAGATTTTTTCTGAAAAATTTCCCGGCCTTGAAACCCAGCTACTTATCGAACCAGTCAATCTATAATATTTTTCTAACAAATAAAGATCTATGTTCCGGAGTTAATCCCAGGTTTTTTATGGCTGCGATATGTTGCCTGGTACCATAGCCTTTGTGTTTAATAAAGCCATAGTTGGGATAATATTGATCTAAATTTTCCATATATTTATCTCGTAATACTTTAGCAGCGATCGATGCCAGTGCAATGGCCAGGCTCTTGCCATCACCTTTTACAATGCCGCTGTGATTGAATCCTAGGGTTTTCAATGGATTTCCATCCACAAGAATTATGCTGCGATCTCGATTCAATTTTTCCAGGGCGCGATACATCGCAGCCATTGTAGCTCCAAGGATATTTAGTTGTTCTATTTCTTCCACGCTGGCGCTGCAAATGGCCAAGGATAGAGATCCGGCATTTTGAGCTTCGATTAAACTAGCAAATAGTCGTTCTCTTTTTTTTGGAGCAATTTTTTTAGAATCATCTACGTCGTTCAGCCAGAGAAAGTCATCAATTTTTTTATAAAAATCAGTATCTAGTCGAACTGCGGAAGCGAAGACTGGTCCGGCCAAGGGTCCACGTCCGGCTTCATCCACACCAATAATAGCTTCATTATTACCTATAATACCTAGATCAAATGCTATCAATGGATTGTTTATTTTCATAAATTTCATAGATCATGGAATTTTCAATTGATAGTTTTGCAGTATTTAATATTCTAAAGACCTGACTTTCGGCTATGGATCTGGCTAACTCTCTAGGTATAAATCTAAATAAAAAAACGCAAATTCTTAAAGATAAATCACTTTTGGAATATGCAAACCTTATGCTCATGGCAATGGGACAACCATGTGCGATGGGACAACCACGTTTGGATGGTGATGAAAACTGTACAATTACAAAAATGGCTTTGCCATTGTTGTCAATGATCAATGAGTTGCGCCTGAGGCAGGATGGCAACTATTGTCCAGCTGATCAGAGAATTATAGCATTTTTAGATAAATTTTTTAAAGATCTGCCGTCGGAAGAAAAACATAAGTGGCTTCCAAGTTCTACTCTTACCACCGATCGTCATGGCATTTCCAGGATACTTTCACTTCCACCGGCTGGCGATGAATTTCATTCAGAACATATATCTTCTTACCGGGTCCACCAGGGCATACTACATAATCCAAAGATAGACAGGCGAACCACAAAGGGAGTATTTCATGTGGTGGATGGAGGCCCTGAGGTTCCTGCAGATAAGCTGGCTGTGCCGAAATTAGCCTTTTGTCGAATGCTTAGGCATGCCTGTAATCCATCAAAACAACTACTGGAATTGCCCTTTACAAGCACTCAAGAGCAAAAAGCCTATACCTTTGTATCAGGCTATCTCAAGCCAATAGTATGTCCAAGGGTTCCTGGCTATTGCAATGAAATGAGGATGGAAGTAAGATTTTTTGCGCCCGGTTCTCTGGTAAATTTTTTAGATATGGTCGAAAGTATTTTTGGCAATGCCGGCTGTCCATTTCTGGCTGAAAATGATGTAGCTTTCACACCAGATTCCTGGACGGGTCATAGTGGTTGCATAATAGTCGCTCCTCATCTCACTAAATTGACCAAAAAGGAACTAGGGTTGCCGAAGATTTCAGAAGCCACCGACAGGCAAAGACGCGATGGTATGTGCTGGGAAAAGGATGATGAGTTATATCATGATGGTCAACCATTTAAAATAATGGCCAGAACCAATGATGGCGTGGTGGTGTCGATTATTGCAGATAGCTATAATGGTTACGGTAAAAAGGAAGTAAAAACACATATAAGTTATTCAGCGAATCTGATGGGATTCTGTGAAGAAGAGCATTCTGGTGGTGCCATAGCATTTGCAAGATATGACCTTGGTGATGATTTTTCGATGGATTATATCGAGCATTGCAACCAAACCATGCAATATTTTTTGAAAGAATATGGCGATTCGGTCATATTAAAAGACGAAGGCTATGCGGTGGATAAAACCTTTGGTGATATAATATATGTGCCAGAGGATGCTCATTTTTCGATGATGGATCAAAAAATTTCCTGGTCGCTAAATGGCTGCGAAAAAATCATAGATTTCCTGCCTGGCTATAATTATATATTGCCCTGTGGCTACAAAATCGAGCTGTTGAGCCCAAGAGATGGCGATGGTTGGCGAATGATCGGTACCAGAGGTGATGGCGTATTTTGCCACAAACCATCGACGGTATCCGGTGGAGGTAAGTCAGAAATCTCTAAGTCTATTTCCGATAACATATTGCTCGGAAGTGTGGTCAGCGTAGAATTTGATAAAGACTGCGATGCGATAGACGATATCATTAATCATGATTATAGCGATAGATACAAAATTAATAAAAAATTGGATTTGCCCATTTTGGATCGAAAACGTTCTTTGGGTTCGGTAATCAAGGTATTTACTCAGAATGAAGAGCATTCCGATGAACATAATTCCTGGTTAAAAACCATTTCTCCACATCTGAAAGATCTGCTGTATGTTTTAAAAGTTCATTATCGTGAGGCCTGGGGCAGTGATTGGCGAAAATATTTTTCGGTAGATTTGATAAATGGAACCAATGGCAATGAATTGAAATACCTAAATAACAAATTGGTT
>JAIRXD010000015.1 GCA_031268545.1 Puniceicoccales bacterium
ATTGTGCCTATGATGCCCATTATGATGATTTTTATGCGAAACAGCTGCATCACCACCCCCACCATTGTGCCTATGATGCCCATTATGATGATGCCCATTATGATGATGCCCATTATGATGATTTTTATGCGAAACAGCCGCATCACCAGCCGCATCACCAGCCACACCACCAGCCGCATCACCAGCCACACCACCAGCCACACCACCAGCCACACCACCAGCCGCATCACCATCATTATTGGCTACATAGGTGACGCAGCTAAATGCATCAGAAGATATGCGATTACTGTTATGTTGCAGAGTTGGTAATATACTATGATTACCAATTCCACCTATACCACTCATGGTAAATATTATAAGAAAATTTTTATTATTCATGATAAATGTTATTAATTTTTTTTGACAAAAATGTCCTGAAATTCCGAATCAAATACTTTTTTGAGGGCCATAAATTTTCCAACAAAATCTTCGGAAATATTGACCAAATTACTATTTTTCAAATCATTATCATAGAAATTTCTAAATGCCACAATATTCATCCTTGTGGCATCCAGACCTAGGCCCAATCCGAAGGTTTGGTAATTATATAGATTCAATGTCATCAGACCGAATAGTATAGCTGTCAAATTTTCATCTTCCATATCTATGCCACTCAGCACCGAGCTCATTGATAAACAACCCAATTCAACGATGCTTTCAATTTGGAATACATTATCTTCGATGGCAAACTGCATAATGCCAAGCTCCCTATCCACATAGATAATGTCCCGGTTGGCTTCTATTTCTTTCCACATTGAATCCATCTCGCTCATGTCTTGCATATTTTATCTTTGCCATTATTATTGTCAATAGATATAAACCATGGCTAAAAATTAACTGATTTTTATAAAACTTATGCAATAGCTTGATTTTCATTTGCTTTGATCTGGTTAAACTTTTCAACATTCCTCCTCATACATCTAGCGACAGTTGGCCCAGAATGACTCATGCGTGCACTTGCTCTGTGGTTTTCGTTTGGAAAATCTATGACAATCTTCTGGCCAATCTGAGCACTTTTAGATTCTGGACTATTCGAGAATGCTCGGTCACTGAGTATATCACCCTTTAAGGTCAACTGATATATCCTTCCATTAGCTGCCGTTAATTGATCGTTACTCAAACCAGTTCTTGCCCAAATAGTTTTATTGATCGGCGCCGGGTTTACCACCACGGCTTCCAGACCAGTAACCGCTGCAGCCAGCTGAGCCATACCTCCACCCAATGAAAGTCCAGCAAGCATCAATTTATCATCACCAAAACACTGTTTGGCCATATCAGCCATCAAAATTGAGGTTTTATACAAATTATCCGTAAACCCAAAATGTTGGGCAATATCCGAACCCACAGTTCCAGTTCTTTTATTTCCTATCTCGGTTCCGGAAAAGGATAAAAATACTTTTCCAGTATTATTATCATAACCCAATTTGACCTCAAACGCATCGCTATTACCTATTTGGCGGATAAATCCATCATCACAGAATTCAAATCCACCTCCCTTTAATTGACCCATAAATTTATCAACATTTTCTTTAATTTCCGGCGGCAATGCATTGGCGGTGTCTACCGAATCCAATGAAAATACATTATCTCTAGGGGGTTTAACAAGTTCCTTACTTTTTTCATTTCTTGGCATGTCTTTACTGGCATTAAATATCATACCATTAGCGCGCCTAAAGCCAATTAAACTAGAAGCAAACTCGATGGACTTCATTTTATTACTTCCATTAGCCGAATCAAGTTCTATTATGTCTTCTAATTTTATCTCTTTCTGCGAGTTAATTACTGGCAAATCATTTAATGTTTTAAGACTAGAAACATTTGATTGGGAAACATGAAATATGCTTTTTTCTCCAGTTATTTTTTCCAATGCAATGGATATAATTTTTAAAAAATTATCACCAAAGCCAACCATAATACTAGCAAATCGATTCCAGTGGCTACTCTTTTTAAACCCAAAGTCTCCAGTCAATGAAGTTTTCCATTTTAAACCATCTTTAGAAGCCGGCATATTGGATTTAGTTTCCTCACTCTTGCCAGTATTGCTGGCAATGACGCTATTGAACTCTTCTTTGCTATCGGTATTAATTGTACGATTATCCAGATTTTTCTTGGACGTATTATCTAAATTATTACCTAAAGTTTTATAAAGTTCCGGTGAAATTCTATTATCAGTTTTACTTATATTATTACTGGTTGATTTGTGTTTGATATTAGTAGTACTATAAATATGACTATTTCTATTCACACCTCCTATACCACCACTCATAATATATAACGAAAAAATGTTTTATAAAAGCTGTATCCCAATTTTTGCTTAGACAAAATTACACTCAATCTTATCTATGGGAATAGATTATTTTATTTTTATTACCAACATTGTCAATAGATGGAAGTTGATAAAAAATTTTGCAAAGATATCAGTTTATTGATAAAAAATTTTTGACATGTTTTGCATAAACCTCAGAGATCACTGTGGCTGATGATTGATATAATAATTAAAAATCTCACAAAATCATTTGGAGATATCCTGGCATTGGATGACATTAACCTTCATATTGATGCTGGTGAGTTGTTTTTCTTACTTGGACCCAGTGGATGTGGAAAAACAACCCTGCTTAGAACCATTGCTGGATTTTACATGCCCGATGCAGGAACAATTTACTTCGGAGAAAAGAATATCACGAGCTTACCACCACATAAGAGAAAGGCCGGTATGGTTTTTCAAAATTATGCTCTATGGCCACATATGACAGTATATCAAAACGTTGCCTTTGGATTGGAACAAAAGAAACTCAAAAAAGCCGAAATCTACTCACTGGTAACCGAGGCTCTTGAAGATGTTCAGATGAGCCCCTATGCCAACCGAAAACCCAATGAACTTTCAGGTGGGCAGCAGCAACGGGTAGCTCTGGCCAGAGCTTTGGTGGTCCGGCCAAAATGTTTACTCCTAGATGAACCATTATCAAATCTGGATGCGAAATTGCGCAATGATATGCGGGATGAAATAAGAAAAATTTGCAAAGAAAATAATCTCACCACTATATATGTAACCCATGATCAGAAAGAAGCACTGTCAATAGCTGACAGGGTTGCTGTTTTTTCTCGAGGTAAAATCGAACAAATAGGCACGCCAATTGAACTATACAAACGGCCAAATAACCGTTTTATTGCTGAATTTATCGGTGAAACAAATCTGATAGATGGAGTGGTTGTAAGAATCGGGGCCAATGAAGCCTTCGTCAGGACAAGGGTTGGTAATTTTCGCGGAATGCTATGTGGATCTAGCTTTGATGTAAAGCCCGGCGAAAAAGTCCTAATATCCATCCGGCCAGAAAGTCTGAAACTATGCAACTTTCCAGCCGATGAAAATTGCATAGAAGGAATGATTGGCAGCTCGACCTATTTTGGGGAAGTTGCTCATTACCAATTTGAAAAAAATGATATCGATCTAAAAATCTCGGAATTGAACCCTTGCCACCTGGGACAGATAGATAAGCATGGCATGTATGCCTATGTCATTCCGGAGGATGTTATAATTTTAGGGTACTAATATGGCCAAAGGTTTCTCGATTTTACTACTGATAGTTTTGGTCATAGGGTTGCCCTTTGCCTTCAGAGGCAGTGAACAGATCGTATCGGTCAGTAGTAATAATGTGGTGGTCATAATTACAGCCCACAACGAAACCCTTCGCTGGGAATATGGCCATGGGTTTTCCCAATGGTATAAAGAAAAAACCGGCCAAAATGTAACGGTGGATTGGCGACATCCCGGCGGCGGTCGTGATGTATCCAGGTATGTGGACTCCATGTTCATCAACAACTTCAAGTTCCATTGGGAAACCAAGCTAAATAAACCATGGACCCAGGAAATGCGAAGTGCATTTATCAGACTCGACCAGATAAATCTTGCCACAGCGACACCCATCGAAGCTGAGGTGGTAAATGCCTTCCGATCATCCCAGGTAGGCTGTGACATAGATTTGCTATTTGGAGGCGGTGTATATGACCACAAAGTTCAGGCTGCCAAAGGCTTCTCGGTGCCATCAACCATTATGCATCGAAGGCCAGATCTGTTCACCGAAGATGCCATACCTGAGTTTTTTGCCGGTGAAAGACTTTGGGACCGTGACGGCTACTGGATTGGCACAAGTTTAACTAGTTTTGGAATAATATATAATGCCGACGCCATCAAAGCTCTGAAAGTAACTACCAAACCGAGTTCCTGGATGGACTTGGCTGATCCAAAATACTTCTGTGGTATAGCCATAGTCGATCCAACCAAAAGCAGTTCTACCCTAAAATCCTATGAAATGCTCATCCAACAGCAGATGCAAATTGTGTTAAAAGAAGAGCTGAGGAAATCGAACTCCGAGGAAATTACTAAAGAAATGGAATCCCATGCGATTTCTGAAGGCTGGATGCGTGGATTACAATTAATTCAAAAAATAGTAGCCAACGGTAGATATTTTACAGATTCTTCGCTTAAGACTGTCATCGATGTGGCCTCGGGAGATTGTCCCATCGGCATAGCCACAGATTTCTATGGCCACTCCCAGCGAACCAGCCTACAGGAACGATCCAAAAGCGATAGATTTTGCTTTGTGCTTCCCAATGGAGGCTACTCTGTATCACCGGACCCAATATCCATATTTCGTGGTGCAAAACATCCGGATCTGGCCGAAGCCTTCATAGAATATATAATATCCATACCGGGACAAAAACTTCCGGTGTTTAAGGTGGGAACACCGGGTGGCCCTGTCCGTGCACAACTCTGTAGGACAGCCATATTAAAAACCATGTACTCCGACAAATATTTGCAGCATCATTATGATGCTTCCATAAATCCCTACGAGGCAATTGGAGATTTTATCTATAGGGAAAGCTGGACAAAACCGGTATTTGCAGCACTGTCTTACATATTTAAAATAGCATTTCTGGATGCCAGTGAGGAGCTATCTTCGGCTTGGCATGCTATTCTTAAGGCCAGAGATACAGGTAGCTATAAAGCGGCTGACAAAGCTCTGAAAATAATGACCAATTTGGATGATTTTAACTACGAAATATCCCGAACTAAGATCATTGCCATGACCAAAAATAAGGATCCATTGGAAGCGGCCAAACAGCAATCGGCCATAACAAATCATTTTCAGGCTCAATATAAGAGAGCAAAAATGGTGGCAAAAGGACGGCAAAATAAAAATATTAAGTAATTTTCTTGGCAATTTTTTTCAAAAAGTTTCCATTAATCAAGATAACATCTATGGATTATGAAGCTGTAATCGGACTGGAAGTCCACGTGCAAATAAAAACAAAAACAAAGCTGTTTTCATCATCAAAATACGAATATGGGGCAGCACCAAATATATTGACCGATGAAATAGTTCTTGGGTTGCCAGGTTCTTTGCCGATAATAAATTTCAAGGCAATCAAAAAAACACTGAGGGCCGGCCTTATATTTGAATGTACAATCCCGAATCTATGTAAATGGGACAGAAAGAATTATTTCTATCCAGATAATCCAAAAAATTATCAAATCTCCCAATATGACAATCCAATCTGTTCCGGTGGTTTTGTGGAAATAGAACTACCTGGGCCGGCAAGAAATCTGATGGGACAGCATAAAAAGATAGCGCTGAATCGAATTCAACTGGAAGAAGATGTGGGTAAACTCACCCATGACGCCATCTACAGCATGGTGGATTTTAACCGAGCTGGTGTACCACTGATGGAAATCGTCTCGGAACCTTGTATGGCCACGGCCGAAGAAGCCTTCGCCTACCTAACATCGCTGAAAATGCATCTATGTTATGCTGATATTTCCGACTGCGATATGGAAAAAGGACAACTGCGCTGCGATGCAAATGTTAGCCTCAGGCCGGTGGGCTCTAGGGCTCTTGGAACTAAGGTTGAACTGAAAAATCTCAATTCGATTTCCGGAGTACGAAATGGCCTTGAATATGAAATCAAGAGGCAAAAACATCTACTGGAATCCGGCGGAACGGTAAAACAGGAAACCAGAAAATGGAATGCGGAGACATCGATTTCATCCCCGATGAGGTCTAAGGAAACCGTCGATGATTACAGGTACTTTCCTGATCCAGATTTACTTCCGGTTAGGCTGGAAACAGAACTCATAGATCAGGTAAAATTGGAAATTCCGGAGCTTCCATTCCGCAAGCAGGAAAGATTTTTTGAGAAATATAAATTGCCCTATACCCTAACCTCGGTCTTCTATCCACATCGAGAGCTGTGCGATTACTTCGAAGCAGCCGTCAAGGAGCACAATAATCCAACCGCAATAGCTAACTTAATTGCAAATGATATACTTAGGGAGCTCTCTGCGGCGAATTCCTTCGGCCAAATGTCCATCGCCGAATGCAAAATTTCACCGCTGGGATTGGCAAATCTGGTAAAATTCATAGATGATGGAACCATATCCAAACAATTGGCAAAGGAAGTTTTGATAGAAATGTTCAAGACCGGAAAGGAAGCTCTGGAAATAATAAACAATAAAGGCTTGACTAACTCTTTGGATGATGGTACATTACGGAGTTTATGTGGAGATATTATCTTGGCTAACCCAAAACCAGTAAATGAGTATAAAAATGGTAAATTAACAGCGATAAATGCTCTGAAAGGTTTGGTTATGAAAGAGACAAAAGCTAAAGCAAATCCACAGAAAATAGATGATATATTGAGAAAGCTTTTAGATTAAATGCACATTTTAGATACCCATTGCCATTTGGATGGTTTTTACAAGGCAGGAAACCTTGATAAGGTGCTTTGTCGGGCCAGGGATGCTCGGCTGGCTCACATGGTGGCATGCGGCACAGAAGAATCTGACTGGCAGATACATGCAGAAATTGCCTCCGAAAATGATTACATTAACTATGCCATTGGAATCCATCCGGCCAATGTGAATTACAACTTTGAATCTTCGTTGGAAACGATGTATCGCCATCTGTCGAATAATAATAAAAAACCCATAGCCATAGGTGAAATTGGCTTGGATTATTTCAAAATATCCGAGCGGACCGACGATGTGGAAGCCAACATAAAATTACAAAAACTGGTACTGGAACAACAGCTATTAATGGCTAAGAATCAAGGACTTCCGGTTATTATCCATGCCAGGGCAGCCTTCGAAGACTCGATGGATATTATAAAAAAAATCGACATAGATTGGGCCAAAATTGTTTTTCATTGCTTCTCCGAAGGTCCGGCGGAAATAAAAAAGCTAAACCAGCTGGGAGGCCGGGGATCGATTACCGGCATTGTCACTTATAAAAAAGCCGATAGTATGCGTGAATCTGCTTTAGCCCAAGGGCTTGACAAGCTCATGCTGGAAACAGACTGTCCGTTCCTTGCACCCGCTCCATTTCAGGGAAAACAAAACGAACCGGCCTATCTGCGAGAAATTGCAAAATTTTGTGCGACGCTTTTCGGCATTACTGAGCAGGAACTATGCGCCGTAACCACCAGAAATGCCCAGGCGTTTTTTGGCATAAATAGCTAATGAAACGACTTATCCTGCAGATACTTAGCGCTATAATTATTGTACTTATATCCATATTCTTGCCATCAACCGAGATAAAGAATGAGTTTTTGGACAAATATGCAACGACCCTTGGGATAATACAGGGTGCTACGGAATTCCTTCCCATATCATCTACGGCTCATATGGTCATATTTGAACAGTTCATCGCAGCAAAACACTCTGGCCAAAAACAAGATGTGATACATCAGGAAAACCCGGTCCATGAATTTGGCACAATCATCCAACTGGGCTCGGTGTTGGCCATGATTTTTCTCTACTTTTCCAGGATCAAACTTATTCTGAGTGGAATTTTCCTATTCAATAAAGAAGGCCTTCAGCTGCTGCTAAAACTTATCCTAGGGCTAATGCCGTGTGCCGTTATAGGCCTTATGATCAACGACTTTCTTAAAAAATTCTGCAAGCCTCAATGCCTGGCAATAGCCCTGGCCACCGGGGCATTTGTAATGCTGTTTGGTGAAAAATTTTATAAGAAATCAAAAAAAATAGACAACTTTGATGCGATCAGCTACAAAACCGCATTTTCCATCGGCCTATGCCAATGTTTTGCATTCATTCCAGGCGTCAGCAGATCCATGACAACCATCGTCGGTGGCTATTTATCAAATCTATCGAGATCGGTATCCATAGAATTCAGCTTCCTTCTGGGCACCGCAACCATGGGCTTGGCCGCTCTATACAAATTGGTTTTTTCTCAAATCAATGCTATAATAGCGCCATTCTATTCCATCAAAGGCACATTGGTTGCGTTCCTCACATCGCTACTCATGATGAAATTATCGATATATATACTAAAAAAATATGGATTATATTTATTTGCTATCTACAGGATTTTGCTGGCGATGGCCATAATTTTCCTTGTCAATTTCTACTAATCTTCCGATAGTAATGAACTATGCACAAAATTGGCTTCGACGTACAAGGGTTCCGGAAAAATTTCCCAATACTAGAAGAAAAAAATTCCAGAGCTAAGCAGTTGGTGTACTTTGATAATGGGGCATCGACGCAAAAACCCCAATGTGTTATAGATGCAATAACCGATTTTTTATCTCATAAAAACGCTAACGTTCATCGTGGTATACATTTTCTTAGCGAACGTGCCGATTCTATTTATGAAACCACCAGGGCTGAACTGGCTGCCTATTTCAATATCACCGATAAATCCAATGTTATATTCACCGCCGGAACCACCAATGGCCTCAATATAATAGCCAAGTGCTACGCCCAGGAGACTTTACAGGCCAACGATGAAATAATAATTTCTGACCAAGAACATCATGCAAATATAATACCCTGGCAACAGGTAGTAAAATTAACCGGAGCTAAATTGTGCGTTTGCAGATCAACTTCCCGGGGAGATTTCAACCTGGATAACTTCAAATCAATGCTTTCCACTAGAACCAAGATTGTATCCGTGCCCTATATCACCAACGTCTTTGGAGCCAGATATCCCATCGAAATCATTTCAGAACTGGCCCATAAAGCCGGTGCAGTTTTCGTGCTGGACGGAGCCCATTGTCTAGGCCACAAACCGATCGACGTAACTGCCCTGAATTGCGACTTCTTCCTCTGTTCCTGCAACAAGGGCTACGGCCCCACTGGCCTGGGCTTTATGTACGCCAAGGGTCATATATTGCAGCAAATGAAGCCCTATGAGTTTGGAGGTAACATGATACTAAACGCAACCTTCGATGATGCTTCCTTCAAAGATATCCCTGATAAATTCGAAACCGGCACACCAAACACCATTGGAGTTGCCGGCGCCCTGGGAGCCATCGAATTCCTGAAATCGATCGACTTCGAAGCGGCATCAAAACATGCCACCGATCTAGTAACGTTTGCCGTAGAAGAACTTACTAAAATAGATGGGGTTGATTTAGTTCTCAATCCAACCAACCGAGCCGGTGTGATTTCGTTGGTCATGAAAGGAGTGCATCCACATGATATAGCCACCATTTTGGACACAGAAGGCATAGCTACCAGATCCGGACACCACTGTGCCCAACCACTTATGAAACTACTTAACCTGAGCAGTACACTGAGATTATCCTTCGGCCTCTATAACACCTTCGAGGAAATAGCCTTCTGCTGCGACGTGCTCAAAAGCATCCGATCAATTCTCTAAAAAATTCTAAAAATTCCGGTTGTTATAAATTGCAAAATAGTAGGCCAAAGCCATGGGATACATGCAATGGCCTAGGCCATCATTGCCTACATGGACTCAATAAAATCAAATATTAATGGCCCACAACCACATATCGATAAATTTTGATAGGTTTTATATATAAAAAATTATTGACTTGTGGGGCAAAAAGGGAAAGAATGTCCATCGTTGGGAGACAGGTGAATTTTTCAGAAAAATCATTTTATGTTGGTCAGTTTCAAAGAAATATGGACGATAAGATGCGCATCGTACTACCGACAAAATGGCGATCAGTCACCAATAATGAAATTTTTCTGGCATTACCAAATCCCATTGGATGCGTAACCATATATCCACCAAAAATGATAACTCGCCTGGAAGAAAAGGTTGCCGAAGTTAGTCTTGGAGACCAAAAGGGCCAACATGTCTTGGCAAAATTATTCTCCAACGCCGACACCTTTAGCTGCGATCAAAAGGGTAGAATAAAAATAGAAGAGCGTATCGTGGCCCATGCGAATATTTCCAACGACGTGCTGCTGATTGGCAGCTACATGACGTTTAACATATGGGAGCCCAACAGGTTCCAAAACTATATAAAATGTATCGATCATCAAAACGATGAGATGAGCGATATTTTGAAAGGACTCGGACTATGACAAACCTGGAACACACTCCGGTAATGGAAACCGAAGTCATTGAATTTCTTTCGGCCAATAAAGGCACAAATTTCCTGGATTGTACCTTTGGTGGAGGCGGTCACTCAAAATTAATACTTTCTGCCACAGAATCAAATAACCTATGGGCAGTAGATCAAGATCCGGATTTATATACCCGAGCAGTAGAGTTAAACAAGGAATACGGTGACCGCTTCCACTTCTCTCAGATAAATTTCCAAAACATCGACAGCCTTGGAATGACCTTCGATGGCATATTGTTCGACCTTGGAATATCGTCCTTTCAAATCGATTCCCAAACCCGGGGCTTCTCATTCAGGTTTCATTCAAAATTAGATATGAGAATGGATAATAGCCAAGGCATCACTGCCCATGAATTTCTTGAAAAGGCATCTAAGGAGGAACTAACTCAGGCAGTTAGGGATTATGGCGAAGAACGTTTTTGGAAACGCGTTGTCTCAGCTATCGCCAAACAACGGGGCACCGATGTGTTGCTCTACGCTGATTCCTTTGCTGATATGCTGAAAAAAACCATACCACATCTACCCTATACCCGAATACATCCAGCAACTAAAACATTTCAAGGCATAAGGATAGCGATCAATGACGAGCTAAATTCTCTGAAAATGGCCATAGAAAAAGCCTTTGATTTACTCAACGATCATGGTAGATTGGTTGTAATAAGCTTCCATTCATTGGAAGACCGGATAGTGAAAAATTTCTTCAAAAAAATTTCGGATCAAATCCTGGCCAATAATGACAATAGAGACCCCGGCGCCAAATTGCTCACCAAGAAGCCAATGGTGCCATCCGAAAAGGAACAAAAAAACAATCCGCGTAGCCGGTCCGCCAAGCTACGCGCAATCGAAAAATTTAATTATGGAAAATAGGTTTATAAATAAAGGAATGTTAGTGGCAGTCACTCTGTGTTCTGTCATGGTAGTGTTTTTGTCAGCTCTCGGCACCCTGCTGCTTCGCCAAAAAATATTCATTCACGCTGGTATTGTAAGCAATTTGGAAGCAGAGTGTAAACGCATAGAAGATAAAAATTTGACCCTGGTCTCAAAAATAGCCCAGATGCAAACCCCAAATTATCTTCGAATACAACTCGGCTGTGACCTGTCCGTCCCGGATAAAGAGCAAATCGTCCGGGTCACAAATTGGCATAAATCACCAAAAAGAAAAACCCCCGGACAGATTGTGGCGGATAGCAATGGTCTGTATGGCTCTGGAGTAAAAGCAAAAATTTGATGATATATTGTTGATTCTACGATATATATCGAAATTTTTCTTTATAAATCCACAATAAAGCATAGAATCAATCCAGTATGATTTCGGAGAAAGACATAGATGAGTTGACGAACAAATTGAGTGACATGATGCTGACCACTGCGAGGGAAGATCTTGTTGTACCAGATAACATGAGCAATATGACTAACTTTATGATCCCCATGTACACCGAAGCTATAAAAGCTTTCGCAGCAAACGAAGCCTGTGCCAAAGTACTAAAGAAATTGCTAGATTTTACAAAAACTGATACAATGAGTATGGCATTGACCAAAGTAAGCGAATATGATGTGGCCATACTAGAAGATTTTGCCGAAAATGCCGATTCGGCCGTACAAATCAAACTGTGGCAATTCTTGACTCTGGTCATTCCCGAAGGGAATCCTAATGCCTATGCCTATATGATGCTAGCAGAACATATTTCCGATAGTAATCTAGATGCAGGAGTAAAGATGTATGACTTTTTGCTCACAATTTTTCCAGATCATCCATTAATGTTGATGTCTGCATCGGAATGCTTTTTTGATTCCAATCAATCCGAGAAGGCCATTAAATTTCTAAAGCATGCCAAGGAAATCTGTGAAAAGGACCCTTCAAATGAGACAGTCCAAGAGCTTTTACCCGAGATAGATACATTATTAAAAACAATCGCGGATGAATAATACGGCTGCCTATTTAAATGTGTCCTTGATCTTATTAAACCAACCAAAACCTTTGGACTCTTTGCTTTGATCATCGCTAAATGTCAAAGCAAATGCCTCTAGCTTCTCTCGCTGCTCCTGACTAAGTTTTTTGGGAACAATTATTCCTATATGGACATACTGATCTCCCCTATCTTCTCCCTTTAATTTTCTCATTCCATAGCCACACATTCGCATAACCGTACCCTGTTGGGTGCCTGGAGATAGCTTCAGCACAGCCTCAGCGTCTATGGTTTTTACATTTATTTCACCTCCAAGAGCAGCTAGGGTAAATGGCACCTCCAGTCTACAGTGAAGATCATCGCCATCGCGCTCAAAATCACTGCTATTTTTAACAATCACAACAATATAGAGATCGCCCATTGATCCACCTCTGGGCCCGGCTTCACCGAATCCTTGCATCCGAAGCTTCATGCCCGAAAATGCACCAGTAGGTATCTTTATTTTACTGCTGGTCTTTTCAACCTTCAGGCCTGATCCTCCACAATCAACGCAAGGATTAGATATTTTCATGCCCTGACCATGGCACTCGGGACAGGTTTGCTGAACAGAAAAAAATCCCCTGGACATGGAAATTATACCGCTGCCGCCACAGACTCTACATTTAATAGATTTTGCCCCCTTTGCATTACCAGACCCATTGCATTCACCACAGTGCACATTACGGTTGTATTTTATCGCCTTTTCAACACCATCAAAAGCTTCCTTCAAAGATATTTCCACATCATAGCGTAAATCTGATCCAGCATTTGATGCACTGGACCGGCCACTGAACATATCACCAAAAATCCCACTGCTACCACCAAAAACCTCTCTAAATATATCAAAGGGATCATGAAATCCATGTCCACTTCCCTGGGAATATCCACCCTGGTCAAAGGCTGCCCGGCCATGTCTATCGTAGGCAGTACGCTTCTGCCCATCGCTGAGAACTTCATAGGCTTCAGAGATCTGTTTAAATTTATCTTCAGCTGCCTTATCTCCTGGATTTTTATCCGGATGATACTTCACCGCCATCTTCCGGTAAGCCTTCTTAAGTTCCTCCGGCGTGGCAGTTTTAGCCACCCCCAGTAGATCGTAATAATCCTGTTCATTAGCCATCTTATTTTTGCTCCAATTTACCACTAGAAACCACCACAGCAGCCGGCCTCAATAGCTTGCCATTGAGCATATATCCGGTCCGTGCAACCTCAATTACCTTATCCGCCGGCACCTCATCACTGGGAATGTGGGCCACAGCTTCATGCAAGGTTGGATCGAAATGTTCTCCGTCAGGCAACACTTCCGTCAATCCACTACTGCCCAATACAGATTTTAATTGATTGAATGCCATTGCAAAACCTGATACCATTGGATTCGCTTGATCAACGGATTTGAGGCCTATTTCAAAAATATCCAGCACCGGCAGCAACTCTCCCATCAGTACTGCACATGCAAATTTTTGATAATCATCTCTATCTCTAGCAACACGTTTCCTGAAGTTATCGAAGTCAGCCTGCAATAGAAGCATTTTACTCTTGATATCAGACATATCTTCGCCCATGGAATTTTCCACGGTAGCCGTTGCATTTGAGTCCATTGGCTCCGTATCCGCATTACCGGGTTTAATATTCTGTCCTTCTTCCGGATAACTAGTCCTATCTTGCCGTTCTTCTTCCATATAATTCATCTATTATCACTGGCTATCAATGGTTATACTTAAGCTGAGAAATTTCAATATTTTTCGATCAATTTAAAGGTGTTATATGATAATAAAACAACCATTTCCAAACCAAAGCAACTATAAATGGTACTATTCTATAAATTTTTTCATATTTTTGAAATAAATTGGCAAAAAAATAACTTATATTATTGACTACAAAATAATAGCTTCAGATAATACAAATTGTATTTTTAGTCTATTAACTAGAATTAATTTACGTTGATTATTAAAGTTTACAAAAATGAATAAGTCTGAATTAATAAACGAAGCATATAATTTATTGAACAAATATAATTACCAAAATGCATATCCCGTTGAACATAAGTTCACTAAGACCTGGGCTGAGCAGATGGTTGGCGTAGTTCTGGATGCCATGACGAATGGCATAAAAAAAGATGGCAATGTACAGATTATCGGGTTTGGCACTTTCAGTGTTACGAAACGCGAGAAAAGAAACGGTGTCAATCCAAGAACCGGAGCCAAGATAATTATAAATGCTTCGAAAAGCGTAAAGTTCAAGCCTGGAGCAAAACTAAAAGAAATGCTGTGACCATTGCTTGGAATATTATAAATGTACTAATGCAAGGCACTAAATTATTAAAAAAAATATGAAAAATTTGTCTTGCAATTCGTTTCGGAGAAAATGGGCTTTAGTGCATAATGTTATATTGTATTGTTAGATATGTATTGGCTTGTATAGTAGTTTTCTCATCCAGTGGCTATGCATTTACACTCGAGGTAAATGATATAGATTACTTGGGTGATAAATTGCAGGAACTTATTGATAATTATGGCATAAATCTCGAAAGAGATATTATGTTCGTCGATATAGACGATACTATTATACATAATGGTAGCGATTATGCTAAAAATCCAACTGCGGTTAGTGATAATTTTATATCATGGTTGAATCTGAATGCCCGTCACGATTGTCATATACTTGGATTAACCTCCGCTACAACCTACTCTATACAGCTAGTAAAGAATAGTGATCCCTGTGGCACTCCTAACGTTGGCATTCACAGAAGTGAGTATGCCGACATTAGAAGTACAGCTATGAAAAGGTTCGGAATAGAATTTTGGAATCCATTCAACACCTCGGAAATTCGTTTGCCCTTTATTGGTGATGTTACTAGAATAGATCCTAAGCAATTTAAGGAAGAATTTTCTAGCCATTTACTGGATAGTCCTTCGGCAAGTCCACTGGCAGATAATTCGATGCTATATATTAGTCGCACCCTAAAAGGCATAGGTAGACAAAACTTGCTTATTGAAAAAACCATAAACGGTCACTTCATTGAAATTTATGGATATCCTGTATTTCTTGACGGTATAATTTTTGCAAATTTTATGCACGTGAATTCCATTAGCTCAATAAGCCAAATAAATGCCTATAACGGCGAAAGAAAAGGTGATGTAATAATTTCATTTTTAAAAGAGCTGGATAAACAGAAAATTCTAAATGTTAATTACAGTGACATGTATATCATCGTCGTTGATGACAACCCACATATGTTGAAACATATCGAACTCACCATGGCTCAATATAAAATTAAAGTTTTGACAGTATATTTTCATTGGAAACACGATCCAATTTACGCCTGTAGCATCAAACCAATGAAAAAATGTTCTTTAAATGGTGACAAACAAGAAATGAAATCGATGGATTCAAGTGAACCTAAAGATTTTGATATTGTGAATTTGACGAATCTCTCATGCTCAAGAAATGCTCCAAGGAACATAGAAATATTTATAGACAGGTACCAAATGCCAAAAGAAAAAAGCCTAATTCTTTCTATATGAAACTGTTTTCCTGTCCATAA